>DASUJH010000002.1 GCA_036279355.1 Gemmatimonadales bacterium | reverse complement strand
CCGAGACCGATCTCGTCCAGCAGCGCGAGGAGGTTCCGGTCCGAGAGCAGGATCACATGATAGAACCGGTCCCAGGTGTAGTCGCCAAGGCGGGCCGCCGCCGCGAGGCCGCCGCCCTCTCGCGCCGCCTCCAGCACCGTCACATGATGCCCCAGCCCCCGGAGCCGCATCGCCAGGGTGAGCCCCAGCATGCCGCCGCCCACGACGCCCACGCTAGACATGGCTGAGCGCGGCCTGCTCGGGGTCGACCCCGCTGTCGGCCCCGGGCTCAGCGGCCGCCGTCGCTGGCTGCGGCCGCCGCCCACCCTCGCGCCATTTGAGGAGCGCGAGCCGGCTGAGCAGCCGGGTATGCCCCCACACCGTCCGCAGCACTTTCATCTTGGACCGCCCGAGCATGCGCACCTCGAGCGTGGTCGGGAACTCGACGAGCGTCTCGCCCGCCAGATCGAGCCGGCCGAGCATCTCGGCGACGCCGAGGAACCCGCGATAGCGGAGCGCGAGCGGTTGAACGGCGCTTAGGCGATACACCCGGAAGCAGCTCGTGTAGGTATGGAACTGGTGCCGCAGCACCAGCCGATACAGCCGGGAGAGGTTCCGCGAGAGGATCAGGCGCCACGCGGGCACGTTCAGCACCCGTCCGGCGGGATGGTATGGGGATGCGGTGACCATCGCGACGTCGTCGGCGAGGCACGGAATCATCCGCCCCAGCTCGTGCGGATCGTAAGTGCAGTCGCAGTCGATCGAGCAGACGATCTCGGTTTCGGCAAAGCGAAGCCCGGTCTGGATCGCGGCGGCCACCCCGCGATTGGTGTCGTGCCGGACGATCCATACCCCGGGCCGGCCGCCGAAGATCCGCTCCAGCGCCGCCGCCGTGCCGTCGTCGCTTCCGTCGTCCACGAAGACGAAGCGCAGCTCGTAGCGGTCGGCGAAGGACCGCACGACGCTCCGCAACGTGTTATCGAGGTACGGCAGGATCAGCTCTTCGTTGTAGCAGGGCACCACGACGGTCACCGGCACCACCTTGCCCGTGGCGCCGCTCGCCCGCGCAACGGCGACGGCTCCGCTCTTCCGCGCGGCCGCGGCGCGCGCGGGCAGCAGCACCGCGGCCCGTGCCACCGCCGCTCCCGTGCAAGCCGCCGCGGCCGCCGCATTACCCGGCCGGTTGCCCGTCGCGAGCCCCAGATAGTCTGCGATGCCGGTGAACGCATACCGCGCGAAGTAGTGCCGTAGCCGGCTCTCCATGCAGTCCAGGTTCCGGTACTGGCGCACGCGGGCCAGCACCGGCGCCCCCTGGATTCGCGGTTGATCGGGATCGAGCTCCCAGGTGTGGAAGTACATCACGAACGGTGCATGGGCGGTGCGAATCCAGCGGGCGACCGCCCGGCGCAGCCACGCGTCCGGCAGCTGGCGCAGGTAATTGCCGCCGGCGATCGGGAACTGGCAGCCGAGCACGCTCGCGGCCGAGATCGGAAACTCCGTGAGCAGCCGGTCGCCGGCGTGGTGGACGTGCACGTACCGGCGCCACGGCTCCGCCGCGAAGCTGCCCAGAATCGGCGCGATGCTCGAGTCGTACTCGTATCCCTCGTCGGCCAGCACGTCGAGCGCCCACAGGTCGGCCGGGCGAAACCAGCCATCGGCCACCCGATAGCCCAGGATCCGCTGGCCGCTCGCCTTCCGAAGCGCTTCGCCCGCGCGGCTCAGGTCCTCCCGGAATTCGCCCGGCGTGAGCGATCGGATGCTCCGGTGGTAGTATCCCTTGCTCGCGATCTCGTGGCCCCGCTGCACGACCTCGCGCACGATCTCCGGCACAGTCTCCGCCACCCACCCGAGCACGAAGAACGTGGCCTGGATGCCGAACTCGTCGAGCAGGTCGAGGGTGCGGCGGGTGCCGTGCTCGACGCGAGCCTCGAAGCGGTACCAGTGCCCGCGTTGAATCAGGCGATTGAACGTGCCGACCTGGTAGTAGTCCTCGAGCGCGACGGTCAGAACGTGGTGGCGCGGCTGGTCAACTTGCGGTAGGCATGTCATTGGAACGACGCGGTGAATCGACGAACGAAGAAGCGCGAACACTAAGCAAGAGCGGCGCCAGCATGATGCAACCATTACGCCCGTGGTCGAGCGGCGCAGCGGCGTTTGACCGCGTATTTGTGGTGGGATTTCTATAGCGGACGCGCAGCATCATGCGTCACACTGCGCGGGTGTCGCGCGCTACGATCGCGCTCCGTGCGCGCCTGCGGTTGCGTCGAGCAGCCGCTCGTAGGCCGCGGCGCAGTGCTCGATGCGGTGCGCCGGCGCGAGGGCGAGATTGGTCTCGCGCATCCGCGCGGCGAGCGCGGGATCGGCGCGCAGGCGCCCGATCGCGGCGGCCAACCGCTCGGCGTCCCCTGGAGGAACCAGGAAGCCCGTCTCACCGTCCCGCAGGAAGTCCACCTGACCCCCGTGATTGGGCGTGATCACCGGCAACCCCGACGCCATCGCTTCGAGGTAGACCAGTCCGAACCCTTCGTGCATAGTCGCCGAGAGGTACGCATCGGCCACCCGCAGGATTTGCCACTTGCGAGGCTCGTCCACCCAGCCGAGGAATCGCACCCGCTCGCTGAGGCCGCGCGTCGCCGCGTGGCGCTCGAGCGCTCCGAGCTCCGGTCCGGCTCCCAGGACCACCAGGTGCACCTGCGCGCCGCCCGGCAGCGCGAGCGCGTCGAGCAGCGTGCCGATGGCCTTGCGAGGCACCAGGCGGCCCACCGTAACCGCGAGGAATTCGTCCTCCGGCAACCCCAGTTGCCGCCGTGTGGCCGGCGCCACCTCCGGCTGGCGGATGCCGAGCGGCACGATGTCGATGGGGCCGCGATAGCGGTAATAGCGGTAGACGTTGTCGCGCGTGTTGCTCGATTGGGCCACGACCCGGTCCGAGCCGCGCAGCACGGCCGCGACCACAGCGCGAAGCGCCGCCGAGCGATGGGGCGAGATTCGCTTCGACGGGTCGTAGATATCGCCGCCGTGGATCGAGATTACGTGCGGGGTCCGGGAGAGCCGCGCGACCGGCAGCGACCCCGGACCGGTCGGCACCGCGAAATGGCTGTTGATGACGTCGAAGCGCCGGCCGCGAAGCAGTCGCGCGGCAGCGAGCCAGGCGGCCGGCGGGTAGCTCAGCATGGAGGGCAGCGATGCCACCGACTTGTCGGTGCGGCCGATCACCGGCACCCGCACGACCTCGACCCCGCCGCGCATCTCGCGCCGCGGCAGCGCGTCGTAGGCCGACGTGATGACGGTGACAGCGTGACGGCAGGCCAGTTCCTCGGCGATGAGGGCGTTGACGATCCCGCCGCCGCCGCCGACCGGCGGATACTCGTAGTCGAAAATGAGGATCTTCACACGGGGACCGGAAAGGCGGCCTCGGCGCGGGTGATCTCGTCGCGGCTCCGCTCGGGCGTCCATCCGAGCTCGCCCGCCAGGATCCGCGCGCACTGCTCCAGCGCGGCGCGGGTCGGCCGCTCGCCCGTGCCGAGATCGGTGCGGCGGTACACCACGTCAGCGAGGCGCTGGGCCATTTCGTCCCGTACCGCGTGCGCCACCTCGGCCTCGATCACATGGGTGCCGGCGACAGATTGGCCCAGCGCGGCGTCGCGCTCCACATGGGCGAGCACCTCGCCCATGGCAGAGCCGTGATTCCGCGCAAGGGTCCGCGCCGCCTCGTCCGTGATGCCGGCTGGCCGCCGCGCTACGGCGGCGCTGACGAAGTGCTCGATATCGTCCACCTGGCCGCCACGGATGCGGGTGTAAGCAGTGCGCGACCCGGGCAGCGTGCGCCCGAGCTTCCGGCCCGCGAGGTCCACCACCTCCTGGGCCACGGCGCGCGCCGTCGTCCAGCGCACGCCGATCGAGGTGATGAGTCCCGCGTGCCCGTCGGCCTCGGCATGGTCCACGACGCGCGCCCGATGGCCGTAACTCAGATGCTTGGCTCCCGGCGCGTTGTCGCCGAACAGAACCAGGCCCGCATTGAAGCAATTCACGTCATCCGGCGTGAGCTGCAGGGCGGGGGATGCCGCGTTCACCTCGGCGAGGTAGGCGTCGAGCTCCGCTCGGGTGACGGTCATCGTATCGGGGTGATCGGGAAATACCTTGTGCCAGACGCCGAGTAAAGTGTAGCCGCGCCACGGTACAAGGAAGAGGTGCCGTGCGGCGCGGCTCAGGAGTGCGTCCGGGTCGTGCGTCGCGCCCAGCACCGCGAGCCCGTGGCGGTTGCGGGGGGCGCGGCGAAGGACGAAGCAGGTGTCCCGGGAGAACGTAGCCCCGGGCGTAAGGGTCGGACCGGCGCTCCCGTCGAGCAGTCCCGGCGCCCACGGTCCGGCGGCGTTCACCACCACCGCGGCCCGGATCCGAAGTGTGCCACCGCCCAGCACGTCGGTCGCCTCGACTCCGTCCACGCGCTTGCCCGTGAGATGAAAGCCGGTGGCCGCCACGTAATTGGCCACGACCGCGCCGGCCGCCACCGCCGATTCGAGAAACGCGAGCGCGAGCCGCGGCGGGTTGTACATCTGGCCATCCGAAAACACTCCGGCGCCGGTGAGCCCGGGCCGGTCGAGGTCGGGAAAGAGCGCCAGCGCCTCGCGCCGGGTGAGGAGCCGCCCCGGCGGGATCCGTCGGGCGGGGTCGCGGATGCCGCGGTTCCGGTCGGCCGCGCACAGATCGTACAGCTTGAATCCGGCGCCGAGCGCCGCCTTGCCCTGCATGCCATGGCCGAAGGTGGGAATCACGATCGGCAAAGGCTCGACCAGGTGCGGCGCCACCCGGAGCAGCGCGCGCCGCTCGCGCACCGACTCGCGAATCCTCGGCAGGTCGGCATGCTGCAGGTAGCGGATTCCGCCGTGGACCATTCGAAACGAATGCGCGGAGGTTTCCTCGGCGAAGTCGCCCCGCTCGATCAGCGCCACCGAGAGCCCGCGCAGCGCCGCATCCCACGCCGTGCAGATGCCGGTGATGCCCCCGCCCACGACGGCGATGTCGAACTCCCGCTCCTCCAGCGCGCCGAGATTCCGCTCCATCAGGTGCGCCCGCGCTTCCGGCCCACCGCGCCGATCTTCTTGCTGAAGAGTTTGTTGCTCTTGCCCACCATCTTGAAGCTGAAAAGAAAGAGGCCGCGGGTCACGGCATCCCAGAGAAGTGCCACGTAGTTGAGCGGATTCCGATAGAAGACGTACAGGTTGAGCGGGAAAACCTCGACATCCCTAAAGCCGCCGTGCTCCATCACCTGCTGCAGGCTGTAGTGGGTCCAGGCGTTGTAGTGGTCGAAGTTGCCCCAGCGCGACTCGGACCCTACGATGGGGTGCGCGCCATTGATCGCGTGCACCAGGAGCGTACCTCCTTCCGCGAGCTTCTCGCGGCAGAGCGCGAGGAAGCGCAGGATCTCGTCCTTCGTGAGGTGGTTCAGCTCCTGCTCGGCAATGATGGCGTCGTACGCGTCGGTACTCGCCGCAAGAAAGCCGAAGGCACGCGCCACGCGGCAATCGAGGCCGCGCTTGCGGGCGTACTCGACCTTTTCCGGAAACGAATCAATGCCGGTCACCCGGGTATAGCCCTCGTTCTTGAGCAAGCTCACGAAGTAGCCCGGCCCGCAACTGATCACCAGGATCCGCGAGTTGCGATCGGCAGGCAGGTACCGCAGGTAATTGTGCCGATAGAAAGTCGCGAACCGGTTGAATCCCGCCTCGACGTCATCCGGCGCCTCCCAGAAGGAGTCGAACGGCTCGATCTTGGCGGCGAGGGCGTCGTCCAGGGAGGTCCCGGGCTGTGTCATCGGTCTGCTCGCGATCGTGGGAGGCGGAACATGCTACAACAGGCCGGCCCCGCGGTACCATTGCGCCGTGAGCCTCGCGCCGTCGCGGAAACCGACCCGCGGCGAAATACCGAGCGCCGCGGCGCGAGCGGTGTCGAGACTGAAGCTCTTGCGGAAGAAATCCATCCGCCGCCGATGTAGCGGCGGCTGAACGCCGAGGGGCCGAAGCGTGAGCTCCAGGGCCGTAGCGAGGGCCAAGAGCGGCGTAATCGGCACGCGGAGGCCCGGCGGCGCCGTCCCGACCGCCGCCGCGACCGCCGACACGATGTCGTTGGTGGAAATCGGCGCGGGGCCGGCGAGCAACACAACGTCGCCGCGGGTATCGGATTGCGCGGCCAGCCGCTCCAGCGCGGCGGCGAGGTCGTCCACGTACATGGGATGATGCAGGTTGACGCCGGGTCCTACGTTGAAGAACTTCCGGCCCTGGATGGCGCGGAACAGCTTGAGCAGGCGGCGGTCGCCTGGCCCGTACACCTCCGGAATGCGCACCGCGACGAGCGACAACCGGTCGGCGTACGACCGGGCCAGCTTCTCGCCCTCGAGCTTCGTGACGCCGTAGATGTTGTCCGGCCGGCAGGGGGTGTCCTCGGTGATGCGCCCGGCCGCGTCGCCGTAGACCCCGATGGTGCTGCCGTGCACCACGCGACTGACTCCGCCCGCGAGCGCCGCATCGAGCACGTGCCGGGTGCCGGCGACGTTTACCGCACGAAAGTGGGCATCCGGCACGTGCATCTCGTGCTGGGCTGCGGCCAGGTGGATGATCGCGTCGACCCCGGCCGTCGCGGCGGCGAGGGGCGCCGGGTCGGTCACCGACACCTCAGCCACCGTGGCCCCGGCCTCGCGCAAGCGGGCGATGTTGGCTGCCTCGGCCGGCGTGTTCGCTTGGCCCAGGGCGGTCACACGATGGCCGGCGGCGAGGTATCGTTCGGTCAGGCGCGATCCGATGAAGCCGGTTCCGCCGGTGATCAGGACGTGCAAATCGAAGGCTCCCGTAAAGCCGACCGGTAATGTAGCGGGGCGGGGTCTCACTCTTGCAGCCGGGCGGCGCCCATGTGCGGATTCGTCGGCATCCTGGATCGAAGCAGCGTCGCGGGCGACGAGGTGGGGCGCATGGCCGATGCCATCGCTCACCGCGGCCCGGACGACGCCACTATCCATGTAGAGCCCGGATTCGGGCTCGGCTTCCGCCGCCTTTCCATCATCGATCTCGCCGGCGGCCGGCAGCCCATCCCGAACGAGGACGATACCGTCTGGGTGGTGCTGAACGGCGAGATTTACAACTACCAGACCCTCCGCCGGCAACTCCTCGCCCGCGGTCATCGCTTCCGCACCCAGAGCGACACCGAGGTGCTGGTGCACCTCTATGAGGACCGCGGCGCGGACCTCGTGCGCGAGCTGCGCGGCATGTTCGCCTTTGCGCTGTGGGACCGGCGCCGCCGCCGCCTTCTCATTGCCCGCGATCATCTCGGGCAGAAGCCGCTTTACTGGGCGCGTCAGGGCGAGCGGCTCTACTTCGCCTCGGAGATCAAGGCCATTCTGGCGGTGGCACCGGCCCTTCGAACCCTGGACCCCATCGCCCTCGACGAATACCTCACCTTGCGTGTCATTGCGGACGATCGCTCGATGTTCCGCGGCATCCGCAAGCTGCCGCCGGCCCATCTGCTCGACGCGTCGGATGGCCGGGTGTCGGTCGAGCGGTACTGGGACCTCAAGTTCGAGCCCAAGCAGCCGCTCACCGAGGCGGAGGCGCTCGACCGGCTCGACCACGAGCTCCGCGAGGCGGTGCGCCTGCACATGGTGAGCGACGTGCCCGTCGGGGCGTTCCTGAGCGGTGGCGTCGATTCCGGGCTGGTCGTGGCCGCCATGCGTGCCGCCACGGACGAGCCGTTCCACACCTTTTCCGTAAGTCTGCCGTACGGCCGCTTCGACGAAGGGCCGGCGGCCCGCCTCGTCTCCGCACGCTACGGCACCACCCATCACGCGAGCGTCATCGACGGCGACATCGTCGGCCTGCTGCCGAGGGTCGTGTACCACCTCGATGAGCCGTCCGACCCGCTGAGCGTCTGCCTCTATCAACTGTCGGCCACGGCGCGGCGCGAGGTCAAGGTGGCCCTGGGCGGCGACGGCGGCGACGAGCTCTTCGGCGGCTACGACCGCTATTACGGCACGCTCTACGTGCGGCACTACGCGGCGTTGCCCGCGGCGCTCCGCCGGCACGTGGTGCGCCGGATTCTGGCGCTCGCCCCGGACGGCGCCTGGTACAAGAGCCTCACCCACCAGGTGCGCTGGATGGATGAGCTGGCGCAGGTGGACGAGGGCCGCCGGTATGCGCGCAGCCTGAGCTACGCCTACTTCACCCCGCCGCGCCGGGCCGAGCTCTACAGCGACGACTTTCGGCGCTCGGTGGCCGCGTTTGACGCGGAGGCATCGGTCATCCGCTGGCACGGCGATGCCCGGGTGAAGGACGCCGTGGACCGCATGCTGCTCGCGGACAGCATGGTGCGGCTGCCGAACCACTCGGTGATGATCCTGGATCGGATGAGCATGGCCCACGGGCTCGAGGCCCGATCGCCGTTCCTCGACCATCGGCTCGCCGAGTTCGCGGCCACACTCCCGGTCAATCTCAAGATCCGCGGCCGCCGCCGCCGCTATCTGCAGATGCGCCTGGCCGAACGGTACATCCCGCCCGAGGTGCTTCGGCGGCCCAAGCAGGGCTTCTCCTCGGCCCTGCCGTATCTCATGCGCGCGCAGTTCGGCTCGATCTTCGGTCACTGGCTGCGCGATGCCCGACTGGTCCAGGCGGGCCTGCTGCGCGCGCCCGCCATCGAGGCGATGCTCGGCAGCCATCTTGCCGGCCGGGCCGACCACGGCAACCGGCTCTGGCTGTTGCTCAACGCCGAGCTCTGGTACCGCATTCACATCGAGGGCCAGTCCGTCGCGGCGGTCGAATCGGAGCTCGCCGAGACGCTGGGCGGCCGGTCTCAGCCGCCGCGCGCCGCGTTGGCCCGCACCGCATGACAGAGCTCGCCGCCGCCCCCGCAGCCGCGCCGCCACGTCGCCGGAAGATGGCGTTGGCGTGGCTCCTCACCGCCGCATTCGTCGCGACGCTGGTAAGCCAGGTGGACCTGAGGGGCGCCTGGCACCATGTCATCACCGCCGACGCGCTGCTGCTCACGCTGGCCTTCGCGGTCCTCGCGGCCGACCGCATTTTCCAGGCGGCCAAGTGGTACCCGCTGGCCACGCTGCAGGCGCCCGACCTCCGGCTCTGGCCCTCGATCCGGGCGTATCATGCGGCATTTGCCGCGTCGTTTCTGCTGCCCGCCTCGATCGGCGGCGACGTGCTCCGCGCGATGGCCCTCGGCCGCGCGCGCAACGCCGTGGCCGAGATCGGTGCGTCGATCGCCATGGAACGCGTGCTCGGACTCACGGCGCTCGTCATCGCGAATCTCGCCGCTGTCCTCATCGCTTTTCCCCCCACGCATCACTTGCGGAGCTTCCGCCTCTGGGCGCTCTCGCTCGTGGCGCTCGGGCTCGGGGCGCTGCTCGCGTCCCTGAGCCATCCGATCCGCGCGCGGATGCGGGCCTGGGCGAGGCGGGGCGCCTCGTCCCGATGGGTGCGCGGCATCAGCCGGTTCGGCCGCGCGTACACCGTGTACCGGAACCATCCCGGAACGATGCTCGGTGTGCTGCTGCTGTCGCTGCTCGAAACCGGCCTCGTCGTCGTGATCATGTGGATTCTCGGTCTCGCCATCAACAGCGCAATCACCCTGCGGATGCTGCTCGTGGTCACTCCGATCACCCTGGTGCTGTACCGGCTGCCGATCACGATCTGGGGGCTCGGGATCGCCGAGGGCGGGTTTGCCTTCCTGCTCGACGAGCTCTATGGCATTGCGGTCGCGGAGGCGGTGGCGCTGTCGCTCCTGTTTCGGGTGCTCGAGTTGTGCGTGGCACTGCCCGGTGCGCTCCTCTGGCGCGACCTCGTCGGGCTCCGCCCACGCGCGAGCGAGCCGTGACCGTCTCGGAGCAGCAATCCCGCGCTCGGGCGTCCGACCACGCGGTCCGCGGCGCCGGACCACCGGTGCCCGCGGGCGCCAACGTGCGCCCGAAATGGGGCGGCCGGCTGCTCCGCACCGCGGTCACGGTCGCGTTCATCGCGCTTCTGCTCCACCTCGTGCATTTGGGCGACCTCGCCCGGCTGGTCACGTCCGCGCGGCCGGTGCCGCTCCTGATCGCGCTCGTCGTGCTGATTGCCGATCGGTTCGTGATGGTCGGAAAGTGGATGCCGCTACTTCGCGTTCAGGTGCCGGACGCGCGTTGGTTCCCGGCCTTGCGCGCTTACCTCGGCTCCGGTGTGGCGCAGTACCTCCTTCCCTCCACAGTCGGTGCGGATGCCGTGAGGGCCGCCGCCGTTGGCCGCTCCCGGCAGACCGTGGCGGAGGTCGCGGCGTCGATCGTCGCCGAACGGCTGCTAGGGCTTTCCGCGGGCGGGGTGCTCGCCTGCATCGCGCTCATCCTCGCCATCCACGCCGACCTGCCGCTCGGTTCCCTGCTCCCGTGGGCCCTTGCCGCGTTCGGCGTGAGCGTCGGGGTGACGCTCATCCCGCTCGTGCCGGGCCTCGCGGGGTGGGTCGAGCGTCTGGCGAGGCGCGGGCGTCTGCCCCGCGGCTTCAACTTCGTGTTTCGCCTGAGCACAGCCTACCAGGTGTACCGCCGGCGCCCGGCGGTGCTCGCGATGGTGGGACTGCTTTCGGTCGGGGAGCAGTGGTTCCCCATCGCCAATCTGTGGCTATGCGCCATAGCTGTTGGCGTCCACCTGTCGTTCACGGCGGCGGTCGTGACCATGCCGCTCACGCTCTTCGTCACCCGGCTCCCGCTCTCCATCGGAGGGCTCGGCGTGGGCGAAGGTGCCATGGTCTATCTGCTCGGCCTCTTCGGGGTTCCGGTGACGGCGGCGCTGGCCGTTTCGGTGCTCTGCCGCGCGGTAGACGTGGTCGTCATGGTGCTGCCCGGAATGGTGTTCTGGAACGGGATCGTCGCCGACATTCGCAGGCGGCCGGCGGGCACCACCCCGGCTGGTTGAGGTTTGGTGAGGGTGCAGGGCTCCAAGTTGTTGTCCCCGTCCCGCAGGTGCACGAATCGGTGTAGCACGTAGCCGACAGCTGGACGGGAGGGCGCCTCGAGGGGTGACGATTCGGGTCCCCCGGGGCGGTGCAACCTCTTAAGCTTGCGGTGCTTGACAGTCCCCTCCGCGGCAGGCAGAATCTACCCCCGATCGGCACACTCCGTGCTTTTTCCGGCCTGACCCGCACACGCCCGGCTGCGTCGTGCGGTGCCGTCCGGCGCCGTTGCAGTCGGCCAGTTCGCAGCAAATCAGTTACATGCCTCGCGGCCGAATCTCATCGGTTCCGCCGCCGGCGCCAGTGGGGGTGGCCATCAGACCGCGCCTGTGCTTGCTGCTGCTCGCCTCCGCTTGCGCCGGCGCCGTGCTGGGCTGCGACGACGGAGTGTTCGAGCCGACCCAGATCGCGACGATCTCGCTCGTGGCGACCGACTCGACGTTGTCCGTCGGCGATTCGGTCCGCGTCTCGGCCACTGCGAAGAATGCGGCGGGCGACCCCGTGCCGTTGAGCGGGCTCATCTGGTCGAGCAGCGATCCTGCCATCATTGCGGTTAACCGCGGCTTGGTCCTCGCGCTCGCGCCGGGTGAGGCCACCGTCACGGCCAGCGCGGCCGGCAAGGCAGGATCCACGCAGGTCAAGGTCAACGGCAAGGTCGGCTCGGTCACCGTCACGCCGAACCCGGCTTTGGTCTCGGTGGGCGGCGCCACCCAGTTGACCGCCACGGTCAAGGATTCGCGCGGCAACGTGCTCACCGGCCGCGCCGTCACCTGGACGACGAGCGCGTCCGGCATCGCGACGGTGTCGTCCGCCGGCCTCGTCAGCGGCATCGCCGCCGGGCAAGCGACGATCACGGCCACCGCCGCCGGGAAGAGCGGCTCGACTCAGGTCACCGTGAGTATCGTGCCGGTGGCAACGGTCACCGTGTCTCCCAATCCATCGACCGTCCAGGTGGGCTCCACGGTCCAGCTCTCGACGACGCTCAAGGACGCCGACGGCAACGTGCTCACCGGGCGCGGCGTGACCTGGTCGAGCAACAACTCCGGCGTCGCGACCGTGTCGGCAACCGGCCTCGTCAGGGGAATCGCCGCCGGCAGCGCCACCATCACCGCAACGAGCGAGGGCAAGAGCGGCGGCTCGGCGCTCACCGTGAGCGCGGCGCCGTTGGCGCCCGTCGCGTCGGTCACGGTCTCGCCCGATCCGGCCGGCGTCGTCGTCGGTGCCACCGTGCAGCTCACGGCCACCCTCAAGGATGCCGGCGGCAACGTCCTCACCGGCCGCGCCGTCACCTGGTCGAGCAGCAACACCTCGGTCGCCACGGTCTCGCCGAGTGGCGACGTCACCGGCGTCGCCGCGGGCACTGCCACCATCACGGCGGCGAGCGAAGGCAGGAGCGGCGGCGCGTCGCTCACCGTGAGCCCCGTGCCGGTCGCGACGGTAACGGTGACGCCCAACCCGGCCTCCGTGCAGACGGGCGCAACGGTGCAGCTCACGGCCACGCTCAAGGACGCCGATGGCAACGTGCTCTCCGGCCGCACGGTGACCTGGTCCAGCAATGCCACCTCGAAGGCCACGGTATCGACCAGCGGGTTGGTGACCGGCGTCGCGGTTGGGAGCGCCACGATCACTGCGTCGAGCGGCGGCAAGAGCGGCTCGGCCACGGTCAACGTAACGGCGGTGCCGGTGGCGACGGTGACCGTGTCGCCCAATCCCGCGAGCGTCAACGTCGGCGCCACCGTGCAGCTCACGGCCACCCTCAAGGATGCGAACGGCAACGTGCTCACCGGACGTGCCGTCACCTGGTCGAGCAACAGCGCCAACGCTACCGTGTCGTCCACCGGTGTCGTGACCGGGCAGGCGGCGGGTTCGGCCACGATCACGGCGACGAGCGAGGGGAAGAGCGGGAGCAGCGCAGTCATCGTCAACTCGACCGGGGGCGGCGGTGCCAGTACGGTCTCCGTCACACCCGGCGCCCCCAACATCCCGGCGACCGGCTCACTCCAGCTCTCGGCGACAGTGAAGGACGCGAACGGGAACGTCCTTACGGGTGCCCCGGTGACCTGGACATCGAGCAATCCGCTCAAGGTGAGCGTATCCACGGCCGGCAGGATCACCGCCGGTACCGACACCGTGCTCTCGTCGGAGAGCGCCTCAGCCGTGATCACCGCGACGAGCGGCAGCGCGAGCGGCACCGCGCAGGTCACCGTCTCGCTCGCGCCGGGACCGCACACCGACATCGACTACTGTGATTTCCTCGAGATTTACCGGCAGATGGATGTGTACGAGCCGAGCGCCTCGTTTCCGCGGCCGCTCCCGGTGGCGATCTTTATCCACGGCGGCGGCTGGACCAGCGGCGACAAGACCGACGCAGGCTGGCATTTCGGCCAGGTGAGAGACACGCTCCTGAATCACGGCTACCTGGTCGTGAATCTGAACTACCGACTCTCGACCGCCACCAGTAACAAGTGGCCCGTGCCGGAGCAGGACGTTCGATGCGCTGTTCGCCAGCTCCGTGGCAATGCGCGGGTGTACGGGGCCGATCCGAACCGATTCGGCGCTTGGGGCACGAGTGCCGGTGCCACACTGGCCGCCCTCCTGGACCTCGCCGCCGCGGCGCAGGATCCGATCTCTGACGGCGACGTGCACTTCCTCAGCTTCTCGAGCCAGGTGCGCGCCTACGCAAGCATGGACGGCGTCTCGGACCTCACGCGCCCGAGTCAGCTCGCCGACAATTCCAACGACGTGTTCACTTCGACGGACACAACCGATGGCTCGCAGCGGTGGATTGCGAGCCCGATCCACAACATTTCACCCGACGACGGACCCGGCCTCCTCTTCCATGGAACCGCCGACGTGGTCGTGGATCCGGTGCAATCGCAGAACATGTGCGCTGCGCTGGGCTCGGCGCGGTGCCCCGGCAGCATCAGCGGCATTCCAAGCGGTGTGCAGGTCGTGCAGAACGGCGATCACGGGCTCGAGCCTAGCCCGGCGGGGACGACCATCAGCCCGACGCGCGAGGAGATCGCCCATCGGATTCGTCTCTTCTTCGACGCAATGGTGGCAGCCGGCCCCTGAGCCTCAGGCCGCGCACGCCTCCGCCCGACAGGGCGCGCGGCCGCGACGGCCGGAGATCCCTCGATAGACCTGGGGGCCTACGGTCGCGGCGAATGGTGCGTAGAGCGCGGGCAGGAGCGGCCAGAGGAACGGCAGCGCCCGGGCAAGGCGTCGGAAGGCGAAGAACCCGTGGTACACGACTCCGTCCGGCCCCACGACGTGCATGGCATGGCGCGCCTCGCCCGGTGTCACGCCGGGCGCCCTCGCCGCCGCGGCCGACCACTCGGTTTCGAGATCCACAAACCTGAGCCGCCGCCGTACGTCCACGTAGTCCAGCAGCACCATGCTCCGGATGCAGAGCGGGCAGAGGCCGTCGTAGATCACGGTCCAGTCGGACTTGGCGGGACTCGGGCTCAGCGCCGCCGGCCAGTAGCGCCGGAGCGGCTCGATCAGCACGATATACAGGACGATGAGCTGGGGAAACGGAGCGCGCTGGGTGAGAAAGATGCCCGTGTGTACCGCGGTGCCGGCGAGCACGAATAGCCAGCTCAGCACCGGGAAGATGATCACCAGCCAGAAGAGCGACTCGAAGGCGATCGTCGCCAGCGAGAGCAGCCGCAGCGCGCCGATCTGGCCCGCCGCCCAGAGGCCGAGCCCCGATTCGCGGTGGATCGCATCGCGCGCGAGCGCATAGGACAGCGTGTAGCCGTTGACCCACGCCAGCCCGCCGTTCACCACCTTGGCGAGGCCCGCCGAGAGGTACGCGATGGCGAGTACCCAGAGGATGAGCCGGAGCGGCCAGCGGGCGAAGGTGCTCGTCCGGTCCGCCGCGCTCAAGCGGGTGAAGCGCATGCCCGCCACCGCATGGCGGATCCGGAAGCGTAGCTCGTCGACTGACCAGGCCGCGCCGCTCGGGCCGAATGCCAGCGCCCAGAGCGCGATCGTGAATGCCGCCTCCGGATGATGGAACTCGCCGTACGAGTAGCTGTGCGCCACGAGCAACGTGCACGTAGCCGCCAGCACGATGAGACTGGGCTTGGTATAGAGGCCGATGAGGCCGAGGATTCCCGCGACCACCGCGGCGAGCCACACCGCGTGGAGGAACATCGGCTCCGGCCGCACGCCCCACCCGAACGGCAACAGCAGGAGCTTGAGCGCGGGAATGGGCTTGAACTGCCGGTCGCTGACATGGGTGAGCCAGTCCTGATAGCGGATGCTGCAGCCTGAGCATGCGCCGATGTATCCGATGGACATCGTCGGAAAGAGCAACAGGCTGAGTTGCATCGCCACGACGACGATCCGGACGATCGCGAGGTTGGTGAGCGAGCCCGGGCCGAACCAGTATGCGTCGGCGCGGCGGAGCAGTGATTTCATTGAGCGGCTTAGGCGGAATCGGGCGCGACCGACCAGCTACGCAGGAGCTTGGGGGCGCTACCCGTCGTGTCAGGGCCGTTCCGACCTATCCGGATCGTCCTGGCCCATATCTGCATGTGGCACGGCGACGGGTTGAGGTTGCGCTGGGCCAGTCGATCGAGCGTCCGCTGCGCCGTGTCCGCCTGTTCGGCCGACCAGCCGGGGAATTGCGCCGCGCGCTGAATGAGGGCCTCGAAGTTGTACCGGATGACGTGAAACTGCCCGAACGTCACGGTATCCCCGGTGCTCGCCTGACCGCAGGGGACCGCGCGGACCTGGACCAGGACGACGGAGTCGCCCATCCGGTGGCTGTCGGAGTACATGGGGTAGTTCACAAACGGCCAGTACCAGTTGTTATAGCGGAACGTGGAAAGGGCCTCCTTGGCCTGAACGCAGAGTATACTCGCGCAGAAGAGACTGGCCAGAAGTTTTCGCATGGTCCCCCGGGCGTGGTTGCCGAGCCCAACTATCACGGCCGCGCAGCGCTCCCGCAAGTCATGTGCTGCCCGGGTCCCTCGCACCGATGTCGCGGTGTAGCGCGGAGGCATCAGGTGCGGCAAACCAGCGGCGTGCGGCGCGTGAATTTACCCCATGCCCGGCTGCGGCGTGCCTCTTGCACGGGGACGGCGCATCTTTGAGTCCGGAAATGCAATGAGCACGCCGGTCGAGGCCTCACCCGGGGCACCCTCCACTTCACTCACACTGCATACGGGCGCGGAGCCGCGCCCGGTGCTGCTTTCGATCGTCGTGCCGGCGTACTGTGAAGAGGGCAATGTCGCCCGCCTTCACGACGAGCTTTCCCGCGTACTGCTGGACGAGAATGTGGCGTGGGAGCTCGTCATCGTGGATGACGGCAGCACCGACGCCACATGGGAGCGCATCCGCGAGCTCGGCCGCTCCGACCCGCGGGTGCGCGGGATCCGGCTCTCCCGAAACTTTGGCCATCAGTATGCGCTCCTGGCCGGCCTGGCTCACGCCCGGGGCGACGTGGTCGTGAGCATGGACGCCGATCTCCAGCACCCGCCCGCCGTCGTGCCCCGTCTGCTGGACGAGTGGCGCCGCGGCTTCAAGATCGTGCATACCGTGCGTGCCGACAGCGAGGACGTGTCGTGGTTCAAGGGCCTCACCTCGCGAGCCTTCTATCGGATCTTCTCGTTCCTGAGCGGGGTCCGCATCACCCCCGGCATGGCCGATTTTCGGCTGCTCGACCGGCAGGTGGTGCAGGAGCTGGTACGGCTCCGCGAGGAGGGTCTCTTCCTTCGCGGCCTGGTCGAATGGGTAGGCTACCCGAACACCCGGGTGCCGTTCCGGGCCGACGAGCGCTACTCCGGCACGACGAAGTACACGCTCCGCCGCATGATCAAGTTCGCCTGGGCCGGCATCACGTCTTTCTCCGTCGTTCCGCTTCGCGCCGGCATCGTAATCGGCCTCGTCACCAGCCTCTTCGCCTTCGCCGTGCTGGTCCAGACCGTCTTCGTCAAAATCTTCATGCCGGAGCGCATCGTGCCCGGCTGGGCGACGATCGTCGCCCTCGTCTCGCTGCTCTTCGGCATTCTCTTCATCCTCATCGGGGTGCTAGGTGAATACCTGGGACGCATCCTGGTGCAGGTTCGGCAACGGCCGCTGTATCTGGTGAGCGATACCCACGGAATCAGCACCACTGTTGCGGGCGACGTGCCGCGAGCCGACCCTTCGGTGCCCGCCACCGGCGATGCGCAGCGATTCGCCTCATAGCGAACCGAGCCCCACCGCAATTCGTCTCATCGTCAACGCCGACGATTTCGGACTCGCCGAGATCGTCAACGACGGCATCGTCCAGGCCCATCGCGACGGCATGCTCACGTCGGCCTCGCTCATGGCGAACGGTGCCGCGTTCGACGACGCGGTGTGCCGCGCCCGCGCGGCGCCCGGGCTCGACCTCGGCGTGCACCTCACGCTGGTCGAAGAACGGCCGGTCCTCGACCCGCGCGAGGTCCCCTCGCTCGTCGGAGCCGACGGCTGCTTCCATCGGAGCGCGGCGCGGTTCGCCCGCCGCTACGCGCGGGGCCGGATCAACGCCGACGAGCTCCGGCGCGAGCTCCAGGCGCAGTGCGAGCGCATCCGCGCGGCGGGCTTCCGCCCCACGCACTTCGACAGCCACCAGCATGTCCACCTCTTGCCCGGCGTGCTCCGCGTCGTCATCGATCTGGCGCGCGAGTACGGGATCGGCGCGATCCGGCTGCCGCGCGAAAGGGCGCCGCTCCGCTGGCTCGGTCGCGCGCCCCTCGCGCGCGTTGCCGGCGCGGTAACCGTCGCGGCGCTCTCGGATGCGGCGGCGAGCCACATACCCCGCCGGGTCGACGGGTTTGCCGGATTTTTCGAAGGGGGACACTTGAGCGCGGCGCGGCTTCGCGCGCTGCTCGGCCGCCTCTCCGGCGGAACGTGGGAGCTCATGACGCACCCCGGCGCGGGTGACGCGGGGCCCCGCTACCGGCACTGGCACTACCACTGGCAGGACGAATTGCGCGCACTCACCGATCCGGACGTCCTGGCCGACCTGCGTCAGCGCGGCATCGAGCTCACGTCATTCGGGGCGGTTGCGGCATCGGGCGGATTCACCCGATAGAGCGCGATCGTCCCGTTGGTGGCTGTAGCCTTGCGGTAGAGCAGCGTGTAGCCCGGCGGGGGCGGGTCGCCGGCAAACGCCGGGAGGAAGGGGAAGGTCGCGATCTGCGCGTCCTCGAGGAACAGGAAATCCACCCGATTGGCGTGCAGGTAGGTAGTGAGCCCGGCGAGGTCGGTGTAGGGCAGCACGGTGTCCACGCCATCGACATCGAGCGTGAGATAGCCACGCTTCGCCGCGATGACCGGACGATGCGTGAGCTCGTTATGGGTGATCGTACGGACGATGCGCTCCGGCTCCCGCAGCTCGGCCGGGTTGTACTCGTTGTTGAATGTGTCCGGCTGGAGCGCCTCGTGGAGCGGAAGCGCTTCAGCCGCCACCCACGCGGTGCACGCCAGCCCCGTCACCGCTACAGCGCGCCGCCCCCACGCGCCGCCGAAACCGAACAGGAACAGGGGCAGCTCGGCCGCTCCGAGCCCGGCTACGATCAGCGCGAGCGGCAGCAGCACCATCACGTGGCGCGCGAGCACGTGATATTGCACCACCGGCGCCGTCAGGAATTGTCCGAGCAGCAGCACCGTCGCCACCGCGAAGTACGCCCGGCGCCGCGCGAGCACCACGAGCCCGATCGTGAAGAGCATGACGCCCAGCGGGCCGAGCATTCGTGTCGTGTGGTAGCGGTACACGTCCTGTAAATTCCACACGGCCGACTTGATGAAGTTGAGCGGACTCTCGCCCTCCGACAGCCGCTCCCTGAGCCCTGCGTCGGACTGCACCACGTAGATGTTGACCCGGGAGGGGCTGTAGTCGAGCCCCCAGAGTTTGGCCTCCCGTGAGCGCGGGTCCGGGTGCGCCAGCAGGACCGCCCAGGCCTGGCGGCCGTTCATGGCGAGGCCGTGCATCTGGCGGCTCACCCGCCAGAGCTGCGGTGTGACGAGCAGAAGGAAGGTGAGTGCGTACGCGAGAGACCAGCTCGCGAGCCGCCGCAGACCATAATCCGTCGGGCGTTCCATGAGCCAATGGAGCGCTTGCAGGCCGGGCACGGTGAGGAGAAAAAGCAGGCCTTCGGTGCGATTGAGGAACGCGAGCGCGAACACCGCCCCGAGCAAAATGGCCCAGCCGGGGGTTGGCCGGCGATACTGGCGCAGGAAGAGACACAGGCCCAGGTAGACCGTCGCGATATACGCTGGCTCGGTGAGCACCGCGAACGAGAGCGGGACCAGGGTCGCACTGCACGCGAGGAGCACCACGGCCGCCACCGCGGCACGACGGCCCCCCATGTACACGCCGATGCCAAGCACGGCGCCGAAAAGCAGGAGGCTGAAGGCGAACGAGACCACGCGTCCGGCGGCCAGGAGCGGTACGCCGAGCAGGTGTACGAGGCCGATGAGGACGGGGACGAACGGCGTGTTGTCCGGGTTGAGCCCGGCGAGAATCGTTGCCGGGTCCATCGTGAGCCACAGCTTGGCCTGGTTCACCAATCCCACGCTGTCGCTGTCTTCGAGCAGCACCGTGCGGTGCCAGGCGACGATTCTGAGCAGCACAAAGACGGCAAAGATTGCCGCCACCGCCGCCGTGAAACGCCAGCGGCCGAGCGCCGGACGCGCTGCCGCACGTGTCTCGCTGAGCCGCCCTACCGCGACCATCGTTGCTCCGGGGTGAACATGGAGGTTCGCTGAAGCAGTGGGAAAAGCAAGTGTCGGGCCAGCCACGGATGGCGCGGCGGCTCCGCATCGGGTCGGGCCGGCCGTTCTGCACGTCACCGCGCCGGCGCCGGTCGGGGGCCTCGAGCGCGTGGTCGAGGCCCTTGCTGCCGGTCAGCGTGGCGCGGGCCAAAATGTCCACGTTGGCGCCGTACTTGACGCGGCCGGGCCGGAGCCGCCGTTTCTCGATCGCCTGCGCGTGCAGGGCGTCGAGGTGTCGGCGTTTCGGCTGCGCTCCCGCGCGTACGCGCGGGAGCGCCTCGAGCTGGCGGCGCTGGTCAGGGCCGTCGCACCCGATGTGGTGCATACGCACGGTTACCGCGCCGACTTGCAGGGCGGCGGCGTCGCTCGGCGCCTCGACCGGCCGATCGTGACCACCGTGCACGGCTACACGGGCGGTGGCTGGAAGAACCGCCTCTACGAGCGCCTGCAAACCCGCGCGTTCCGCCGCTTCGACGCCGTGGTGGCAGTGTCCCGCCCCCTCGTGGCGCGCCTCGCGCACGGAGGCGTCCGGCCGGAACGCATCCACCTGCTTCCCAATGCGGCGCCCCGCGACCCCGACCCCTTGCCGCGGGAGGAGGCCCGCCGCTTGCTTGGGGTGCCGGACGCCGCGTTCGCGGCGGGGTGGGTCGGCCGGTTGAGTCGCGAAAAGGGTGCGGACGTGCTGGTGCGTGCCATCGCCCTCGCCCGAGACCGACGCATTCACGCCGTGATCCTCGGATCGGGTGTAGAGGGTGCGGCGCTGCGGCGCCTCGCCGCCGACTTGGGGGTGGCGGCTCGCATCACCTGGTCCGGCAGCGTGCCCGAGGCCGGGCGCCTCTTCACCGCCTTTGATTGCTTCGTGCTCAGCTCTCGAACGGAGGGAACTCCCATCGTGCTCTTCGAAGCCATGGCCAGCGCGACTCCGATCGTTGCGACCGCCGTGGGCGGGGTGCCCGACGTGGTCTCGGGCAGCGAAGCGTTGCTCGTCGCGAGTGAGGATCCCGCCGGGCTAGCGGAGGCACTCGATGCCGTCGCCGGCAACCCGCTGGCCGCGCGCCACCGCGCCACGGCGGCCGTCGAACGCCTGCGCACCGAGCGCGGGCTCGCACCCTGGGTCGAGAGATACGCCGAGATTTACCGGAGCGTCGCGCGATGAGGGTGGTGGCACTTTTTCTCATCGCGCTGCCCGCCGCACTCGCCCTCTACGCCTATCTCGGCTACCCCGCGCTGCTCCGCGTTCTGGCCGCATTCCGGCCCGCCGCTCCCGAACCCTTCGATCCCGCCGAGTGGCCCAGCATCAGCATCTCGCTTCCCGCGTACAACGAGGCTGGGTCGATCGGCGCCACGCTCGAAAGCCTGCTCGCGCTCGACTATCCGGCGGAGCGCCGCCAGATCCTCGTCGTCTCCGACGCATCGTCCGACGGCACCGACGCCATCGTGCGGACGTTTGCCGACCGCGGCGTCGAGCTCCTCCGCCTGCCCAAACGGGCGGGCAAGACGGCGGCGGAGAACGCGGCGGCGCCCCACCTCCGCGGCGAGATCGTAGTCAACACCGACGCGACCATCCGCATTCTTCCGGGCTCGCTCAGGCCCCTCATTCGTGCATTCCAGGATCCGACGGTGGGCGTGGCCTCGGGCCGCGACCGGAGCGTCGGCAAGCTGAGTGAGGAGGGCAACAGCGGCGAGTCGGGCTACGTCGGATACGAAATGTGGCTCCGCTCGCTCGAGACGCGGGCCGGGTCGATCGTCGGCGCAAGCGGTTGCTTCTACGCCATCCGCCGTGAGCTGGTGGACCTGCTTTTTCCCGCCGCCCTGAGCCGAGACTTTGCTGCCCCGCTCCGCGCGCGCGAGCGGGGTTTCCGTACGGTTTCGGTGGACGCCGCCGTCTGCCTCGTGCCGCGCACGACGTCGCTCCGCAGCGAATTGCGCCGCAAAGTGCGCACGATGGCGCGCGGACTCGACACGCTGTGGTATAAGCGGTCGCTCTTGAACCCGGTGCGCTACGGCTGGTTTTCCTGGATGCTCGCGAGCCACAAGCTCTGCCGCTGGCTGGTGCACCTCACGCTGCCGGGCGCGTTTATCGGGCTGGCGCTGTCGAGCCCGGGCTCTCTGGTCGCCTCGGTGCTCCTCTTCATCTCCGCGGTGGTGAGCGCGCTGGGCATTTACGCGCTCGCGTGGCCCTCAGGCCGCCCGGTGCCCCGCGCGTTCGCGATCTGCGGCTACGTCGTCGCCGTCAACGTGGCGGGGCTCGCCGCCTGGATGCAGGCACTCCGGCGCGAGCAGAATCCGATCTGGGAGCCCACCCGCCGGCCGGGCGACGTGGCAGCCGCACCGGCGGGCGCCGAGGGGAGTTAGCGCGCCTCAGCGCGCCCGGAAGACCACCTTGGCCGGGTTGCCGTGCGCGACCACCATCGGCTCGAGGCTCCGGCTTACCACCGACCCCGCTGACACGATGGTGCCCGCTCCGATCGTGACGGCATCGAGCACCGTCACCCGCGTCGCGAGCCACGCGTTCTCACCGATCACGACCGGCCCCGCCGTTGACGGCTTCCGCTCGGCGATCGGCCGGCCCATGTCCGCCGGATCGTAGCTGCCCGCGCTGATGTAGCAGCCGCCCGCGACGGCCGCGTCGGCGCCGATCTCGATACCCGCCCACGAGACGAACTGGCTGTTGGCCCCGATGCTCACCCGGTCGCCGATCACGATGTCGCCCTGCTTCGATTGCAGCGACGCATTGCGATTCAACATGACACCGGCGCCGAGCACGATGCCCTTGTCCTCGGCGCCGCGCGCGTCGATGAGGCAGTTGTCATCGATCACGACGCCGTCGCCGAGATGGATTCTGCGCGGATGGCGGAAGGTGCAGTTGCGCCCGATGATGACGCCCTTCCCGAAGCGCCCGAAGAGCCGCCGATAGCACCGGCGCCGGAGCACGAGCCCGAGCGCGCCGGGCAGCGGGCCGAGCGATGACATGAGGATTTCGCAGGCGAGAAACCCGGGCAGGCCGATATTGCCTACCGTGAGCCGGCGGTAGGTCCGAAACGCGGACCCGCGCGGATCGCCGAGGATGCCGCGGATGGATTTGGACTTGTCGAATTCCGGCATCGCGCCGGCGCTCAGGCCGCCATATGCTTCGCCAGGGCGTCCCGGATCCGGCGATAGCTCGTGAGCTCGAGCATTTCAGCCATGCCGAACGTGACGCCGAACTCCGACTCGAGCGTGGAAACGAGGGTGAGGTGGCCGAGCGAGTCCCAGTTGGGCGTGCTGTCGCGGCTGAAGTCGTCCGCGATGGCGGCCGGGCGTACTTCGAGCACTTCGGCAAGGATCGCCTTGAGCCGGTCGTCAATCGGTGCGGTCACGGTCAGTCACCTGGATCCAGTCGCATGGAGTCGGCCGGCACGAGGCCGTGTCGAGGACGTAGTCGGTCATGCCGTCGGCAGCGCGCTCGGTCACCCGAAACCCCTCGCTCTCGAAATAGCCGGCCGCCGGGGCGTTCTTCTTCGTCGGGATGAAGCGCGCCGTCAATCCCGCCGCTCCGCCCTCCGCGACGTGACGCTGCTTCACGTGATTCAGCATGGCATGCTCGACCCCACGCCCCATCGCCCGGCAGCTCAGCACGACGCTGTCGATCGACACCCAGCCATGCTCGGCAGCCCGCACGAGGCAGAGGCCCACGAGCCCGAGGTCCCCGAAACGATCGCTCACGCGGACGGTATAAAGCGCGCCTCTCGGGTCCGAGAGAAATCGCTCGACCTCGGCGAGCGAGTAGCGGCGGGTCGTGGTATTGAACTGGTTGGTCTTGGCGAAGAGCTGATGCGCTCTCGAGAGCTCGGCCGGCGTCGCCCGACCGACGCTCATCGTCGTACCGAGGCTCGCGAGGTACGCGCCGAGATCGGTGAAGGCGCCCCGCGCTTCGCCGCGCTGCGCGTTCTCCCGATACTGCCGGGCGCGCTCCAGGTCTTCATCCGAGAGTACGAGCCGGTCGAATCCGTGGACCCGGTCGAGCAGCGCGGGAAACTGCGCGGGATCCTTCGGAAGCTCGAGCACCTCGACCTGCGGCAGCATCTGGCGCACCAGCTCGCACTCGGCCGGGTTGTCGTCGCAGAAGACGAGGCTGTCGAGCCCGATGTTGAGCCGCTGGGCGATGCGCTCCAGGCCCAGGTGCTTCATCTCCCATCCGATTTCCATCGCCGCGAAGTCGTCCAGCGTGAGCGGCATCTCGGTCCGCCGCGCGAAGGCCTCCTGCACGTCGGCAGGATTGTTCTTGCTGCAGAGCGCGAGGATGATGCCGCGGTCCTTGAGCGCGCGTACTCGCGACTGGAAGTCGAAGAACGCCTCGCCCTCCGGATCGCCGGGGCCCACCTTGATACCGTCCGGCCCCGCTTCGCCCACAATGCCGCCCCAGAGCGTGTTATCGAGGTCGAGCACGAGGCATTTGCGCAGGCGCCCCAGGGCCACCTTGCTCTGCCGCACGATCTGCTCGGCGAGCAACGGGAGAAAGCTTTCCCGCCACGGCATCTTCGCGAGGTAATAGAGGCGGGGATCCCAAACCTTTGCCCTGCCGGCATAGGCCGTGAGCTGGTCCAGGTCTAAAATCTGAACCCGAGCCTCGCGCCGAAGCCTTCGCGCCAGTTCCAGGTTGACCTCGGCGTAGAACTCCGCCTCGCCAAATTCGCGCTTCTGGTCGGCAAGGCCGAGCAGATGGCCGGAAGGCGGGGCAAAGTTGCCTACGAGCAGGCTGGCGCTGCTGCCGGCCAGCGCGCGCTCGACGCACGCGGTGACAGTGTCGAGCACGCTCGCCGCCGCCTGTTTGAGCTGATCAGCGGAAAGGCGGGAGCCGCGGAGCGCAACCTCGGGACACAGCTCGCGCAGGGTGAGCACGAGCACGATCACGTGGGGATCGAACGTCCGAAGGCCCGCACCCGGTGTCATCAGCTCCTGGACGTACTGCTTGAACGGAGCCACATACCCGGCGGCCGCGAAACCCGAGGCGACACCGACCCCCGCCACGAATTCGGGCAGCGGATCGAAGGTGATATCACCCAGATAGGCGATCCGCACCTGGTCGGCCGGCGCGAGCCGGCGCGCCTCACGCGCGAGTCGACGAATGCTTACGGGGGAAAGCGCGGTGGCATCGGCCGCGCGGTTGGCGGCCACCAACTCGTCCCAGGAAGCTGCCGCGGCGGCCAGCCCACCGGAAGTCCTCTCAGTACCCCTCATCGACCGGAATCTTGGCCACGAGCCCGAGCGGCTGCCCTCGGCTGGTTCCGTGCGCCGGCAGCGCCCACCGGCGGGTATCGCTGATGCCGAAAGCGAGGAAGGCGAGGGTGATCGCCTCGACGGCCGCATACACGGCGGCTTTCACGGCGGCCGCATCGTACGATGCCTTGTTGCCGATCGCCACCGCCTGACGCAACTGGATGAAATCGAGCACGAAGAGCGCGAGCCACCCCAGCACGATGACCACCAGCACCCCCGACACGACCGCCACGGTGAGCAGCAGCCCGCGCCGCTCCATCATGGCCCCGAGGGCGAGCAGAAGGGCGAGCCCGACGATCGGCGTCACCAGCGCGCTCGTGAGCAATCCGTACGTGCCGAAGCGCCACGCCACCTCCGATGGCCGGAGCGGCAGCACGGTACCGACCAGGTCCACGAGCGGGGTCACGATCAGGAGAATGGCGACCGCGCCGAGCGCGCGCGGCACGGCGGGGCCTCGCAAAGCGGCCATCGGTTATTCCTCGTTTCCGAACGGGGGCGAAGGTGCGGCCATGTGCTCAGGTTGGAAGCACCTGGGCGATCTCCGGGACCAACGCGGCACTCACCCGCGCACCCAGACTTTGCGCGTCGGCGTGCGCCTCGCCAAGGGGCACGACCACCCGCACCAGGGCTTCCTCGGTGCGGCCGCGCAGCGCAGCGTCCCGCAGCAGCTCGAGCTTCACGCGGTATTCGTTTGCCTCGACCCGCCCACGGCCTTGGTACCAATAGTACACCAGCGCCCGATGCCCGTGATTGGCCAGAAGATACCGATTCACCTTGACGGGGCCCGCCGAGGTCGCAAGCGGCACGACGCTGCTCGCCACGACCTCCCAGCCAGCGCCCGGCAGGCAGTTCTTGGGCGAGTGAATGGTCTGGCCCTGCACCTGGCGTGCATAATATCCCACGTACACCGTGAACGCCGGTACGCTGTCACGCGCGAACGCACGGTACACGAACGACGACATGCCGGCAACCTGCTGCTCGTCCTCAGCGATGGCGAGATCGGCTCCGTGGTAGCCCTCGAGCGACCGGGGCAGGGCGGACAGCGGCTCAGCGAGCGGCGTGGCGCTTTGCCGCTCCGCCCCGACGCCGAGCATCAGGCAACCGAGCCCGAAAAGCAGTGCGGGGACGTAGCGCTGCCACTCAGGCATTGGACCGGCGCGGCACGAGCCGCGATTCGACGAGGCCGGCGGCCCAGGCGAGGCACCCGAGCAGCGCGAACGCCGCGATGAAGAGCAGCCAGCCTTCGGTGAGGTGGATGAACCCCTCGCCCAGCTTCGGGTCAGCAAAGTACACCAGGAACCCGGTCAGGAACACGCGGATCGCGTTCACCACGATGGCGACGGGGATTGCGACGGCGACCAGTAGCGCCCGCCCGACCCAGGTGCGGAGCGAGATGCCACCCAGCAGTACACCGAGGCTAAGGAGCGCGGTGAGCGACCGCAGGCCGCTGCAGGCCTCGGTCACGAAGAGCTGCCGGCCGGGGAGCTGGATGATGTTGCCGGCAAGCCGGACGGGGACCTGCCGCCACTCGAGCAGCGCCGCCCCGATGGCGGACGCCTTGAGCTGGAGCGGGAGCGCCAGAGTGTTCGTGACCACCACGGGGAGAGGGATGGACAGCGCGAAGAGTGTGAGGGGCAGCCACCATCGCCGCACCTGCACCGTGCCCCAGGCGAACACCGCGAGACCCGCCGCGGCCACCACCATGGAGAACCGGAGCGTAAACTGCTCCGCGGCGAGACCACCCAGATACCGGAGCAGCACGGCCAATGCGAGCAACGCCGTGCCGAGCCAGACGTTCGGCGCCCGATCCGGAGCCAGCCCGGCCCGCCATGCAAGCCAGACGGCGAGCGGCGCGAGCAACAGACCGTAACCGGCGTTGCTGTCGGTCCACCAGTCGCGTACCAGCGTGGCCATGGGCTCGGCAAATAAGATCGCCGCGGCCACTGCGGCTGCGGCGATCGGACCTGCGCCGGCTCGGGTTCCGATGGAGGCTCGGCGGGCATCGTCGCGCAGCGCCGTCGCCGACACCTACCAGCCGCCGCGCCTGAGGAGCACGACGGGCACCGTCTTGAGCATGATCTTCATGTCCTCGATCAGGCTCTGCCGGCGGATATACTCGAGATCGTAGCGGATTTTCGTCCGCACGTCATCGAGGCATGCGTCGTAATGGTGATTGATCTGGGCGAGCCCGGTGATGCCCGGCTTGGCCCGCTGGCGCAGCGGGTACTCGGTGATGTTGCGGCGCAGTTCGGCGAAGATGAGCGGCCGCTCGGGACGGGGCCCGACGATGTTCATCTCGCCCTTGAGCACGTTGATGAGTTGGGGCAGCTCGTCCAGCCGGTACTGCCGGAGGAACCGGCCGACCAGCGTGACCCGCGGGTCGGCCTGGCTGGCCCAGACCGCGCCGCTCTTGTGCTCCGCGCCCTGGTGCATCGTGCGGAACTTGTAGATCGTGAACGGTTTGCCGCCGAGGTCGAGGGCCCGGCGGTGGTTGCTCGAGTCGTCGGCCCCGCCGCGCCGGTCGAGCCCCACGCGCACCTGGCTGTAGAAGATCGGCCCCCGCGAGGTGAGCTTCACCAGCGCCGCGATCAGCAGGAATATCGGCGACAGAATGATCAGCGCGATGGCGGCGAGCAGGACGTTGACGCCGTAGCGGAGCGGATCGGCGCCGGATGCCCGGGCCCACTCGCGCGCGATGCGCCCCGCCGACGGAGCCGCGGCCCGCTCACTCGCACTGCCCGAGATGCGACGGGTGGGGCCGCTCTCTCTCAGCCGATGCATGGCCATGTCCGAATGCGCGGAGGTCATCAGAAGATTCGCGTGGCGGCCACGACGCCGAACAGGATGCCGGAGACGAGCCCCAGCGTCGTCAGCGTGCCGCGAATTCCCTCGCTCTTGGTCCCGACCACGAGCTCGTCCCCGCTCTGGACGTTGAGCTGGTCGAGTGAAGAACCGCGCTGCAGCGCCTCGGTCATCTCATCCTTCGTGTAGAGCGGCGCGCCGCCTCGCTGGACCATAGTCTTGGTGATGTCGGCGTTCGCGGCCGGTCCGCCCGCGAGCGTGATCGCATCCGTCGCGAGCGCGTCGGCCGGAAGGTTATAGAAGCCGGGCCGTCCCACCGCGCCGAGCACCGCCACGCGCACCAGCGGCGTCGCGGTAAGATCGACGTCGCGGATGTAGCGGCCGAGTTGCTTGCTGAGATACGGAGTGAGCTCCGATCGCAGCACGCCATCGAGCGAAATGTCGGGCAGGTTCGGCAAGGCGACGGTCTTTCCGGGCTTGACGGTAAACGTGTCGCTCAGCGCGGTTTCGCCGGCCACGAGCAGGACGATGCGGTCGCCGGGCTGGAAGTCGCCCTGCTTCAGCCGCTCGTTCACGAGCCGGCGCTCGGCGTCGCTCACCGGACCCGACTTGCCCGCCAGGATCGCCTCGAGTTCCTGTCTCGTCGCTTCCGCTCGGGGGACGCTGGCCACAGTCGCCACGGGCGCGGGCCCCGGACCAGCATCGCGAGGCAGGGTATCGGGCACGACATGCGGCCGCGGCTCGTCCTGGGCTGAAAGTGGCGCGAAGGCGCCGGAACCGAGCGCGGCAACCGCTGCGAGGCTCACCAAGTGCCATGATGCAGCCGACACCACTCGACGGACGGGATCAGCCATTTCAGCGTTCTTCCTCATCAAGAGCGAAGCGCCGCCTTCCGCGTGGAAGGCGAAGCAGTCAGTGTGCATCGAGATGGTAGCTTCCGAGGGAGCGGAGTCCTGTGATGCGACTCACCACGGACCTCCCGCGAAGCTCATGCCAGCGAGTCATTTTGCGCCAGACGACCGGGCGCGCCGTCACCGGGGGTTTCCTTCAGCGTCGAACGAGGACACCACGTCCGTCAGCAGCGGCTCCTGGGCCTCGCCGAGGCCGAACACGGCAAGACGGCGGCTGAAGCGGCTCCGCTCCGCGGCGAGGGGGTCCTGTGCGGAGCCAATATCGCCTGATTCGGCCTGCCCCGCGACGGGTCCCGCCGCATCGAGCGCTGCCGCCAGCCTCTCGCCCTCGGCGTCGCCGGGTTCGCTCCGCGAGGCATCCTGATCCGGACGTTCGGCAAACCGCGAATCCATCAATCGGGCTCCCAAAGGATTGGCGAGGCGGTGAGATCGCGCGTCACTCGCCTTACTTCAAGGTTGGTTCCCCCGAAATCCGCCAGCACGGCGGCGCCGAATCCGGCAAGTGCAGATCATGTAAGGACCTTGAAAACAACGACTTGTCCGACTCTCTCAGGCCGCCGACCGGGCGCGGTGGCCCGATCGGTCGTTGCACCGCGGCAACGTTTCAGGGGGCGGTCCGCTACAGGGTGGAAGCGGGGAGCCGCGCGTGGTGCGGGAGCATCCGAAATGTTGCGCGCGCGCGTCGGAAAGCCGCGAAGCGCCGCGTAAACATCTGGCGTAAATGGTTGACGCTGAGGATCATACGAAGCTGGCGCGGCCATCGCACAAGTCGTGCAGCCGGCACCCCGGTTGCGCTCCAGGGCCGGAGAGCCCGGACCGCGGTCGTGCTGCGCTGGCATTGAGTCCTCACCATCTGGTTTTCCCTCATGGCCGATCGCCCGCTCGTGCTCATCGCCAACGACCAGGAATGGTCGGCCAGGTCGCTGGAGAGCATCCTCGCGCCGAACGGGTTCGGCGTGGTGCGAGCGTACACCGGCGCGCAGACCCTGGAGACAGTGCCGAACGTCCGTCCGGATCTGATCATCCTCGACGCCCAGATGCCTGACATGCACGGCTTCGAGGTCTGCCGCATCCTGCGCGACGACGCCCGGCTCGGCGCTCAGACGACGCCGGTCATCATCACGACCGCCGGCCCCTCTGGTCGCGCGCAGCGGATCGAGGCCTATCAGGCCGGTGCCTGGGAGTTCTTTGGCCAACCGCTCGATGGAGAGGCCTTGCTCCTCAAGCTTACGACGTACGCGCGCGCCAAGCTCGAGGCCGATGAGCTCCGCGACGAAAACCTCCTCGACCCGCCGACCGGGCTCTACAGCATGAAGGGGTTGGCCCGCCGGGCACGGGAGATCGGCGCGGATGCCTCCCGGCGCCGGGACCCGCTCGCGTGCGTCGTCTTCGCGCCCGACCTCGATGCGCTCGCTCCCGACGAGACCGCCGCCGGGGATGCGCCGCGGCAGACAGCCGAGTGGATCGGACGGGCCGTACGCCAGGCGGCGCGCGCGTCCGATGCAGTGGGACGCCTCGGCCCGGCGGAGTACGGGGTCGTCGCTCCCGCCACCGACACGGTGGGCGCCGGACGGCTCGCGGCCCGTCTGAGCGGCGCGGTCGAGGGTACACCGGTGCCGCTGCCGGCCGGCGATCGGTGGGTGCGCATGCGAGCCGGCTACTGCGCGGTGCCGGACTTCGCGGAATCTGCCGTCGATGTGCTGGAGCTGTTGCTGCGGGCCACGACGGCGCTGAGGGAGCTACAAAAAGAGGGCGACTCGGAACGGGTGCGATCGTTCGAGCCGCCCTCCCTCAATTTGCCGGCCGGAACTAGCCCGCGCGCTCCTTCGGGCCCGGCGTGAGCCGCGGCTCGGTCTCCTCGTCCGCCACGTACCCATACACATACGAGTAGTACTGGTAGGCGTGCTCGCTGGTGCGGATGTCGTTGATCACGGCGCCCAGCACGCGTACGGGCAGGCGGTCGAGCAACCGGATCTTGGCCTCGGCCATCTGGCGGTTAGTCTCGCCGGACCGGAGCACCAACATCATATTGCCCGTCGCGGTGCCCAGCACGAATGGATCGATGCCGGCGCCGAGGGGCGGACTATCGACGATCACGACGTTGTAACGCGACTTGAGCTCGGCCATGAGCTCGTTCATGGCGCCGGATCCGAGCAGCTCGGGTCCGTGATGCCGCCGGGTCCCGCAGGGCACGAGCATCAGATTCTTGTGGCTGGTCGGCCGGACGATGTCGTCGATCTTGGCCGCCTTCATCAGGTAATCGATGAGGCCGGGAATGCGCTCGGTGGTGAACATCCGGTGCAACTCGCCGCGCCGGATGTCGCCGTCGACCAGTACCGTGCGATATCCCGCCTCGGCGAACGACAACGCAAGATTGGAGGACACCAGCGACTTGCCGTCGCCCGGGCCCGGGCTCGACACCGTGAGGAGCACCGGTCCCGCCGCCCCGTAGGAATGCACCAGGTTGAGGCGAACCGTGCGGAACGCCTCGACCACGTGCGACGCCTCCTCCATGTCCTCCCTGGCGCCCTTCAGGTTCTTGATCGCCGGGATCGCGCCGAGGATACTGAGGCCGAGCTCGTTGGTGACCTGCTCGGGGTAGCGGAACCGCTTGTCGAGCTGGTCGAGAAGGATGGCGAGCGCGAGCGCAAGGCCGATGCTCGCCATGAACGCCATGAAGATCATCCGGGGCGCGCTGTTGCTCGTCGGACGCTCGGGCAGGACGGCGGGGTCGAGAATCCGCACGTCCGGAATGGCGCTCGCTTCAGCGAGCTTCGCGGCCTCGTAGCGGGTTTGCAGGTCGGCATGGAGCGCCGCGATGCTCTGCACGTCGCGGTTGAGCCGCTGCTCGTTGATGGTGCGCTGGGGGATCTGCTTCAGCTCCTTGGACTGCGAGTTCACGAGCTGCCGCAGGTCGTTCTCCCGTTGCTGTAACGCTTCGATCAGCGCCTCGGTGTACGCCGGGATGGTCTGGTTCCGGATGGTACGGATGCGCTCGGCGAGCTGCTGCACCGGCTTGTATTCCTCGGTGTACTTGAGCTTGAGCTCACGCAACTGCGCCTCGGCGGCCGACAGCTCCTTGAGGGCGTTTTGCAGATCCGGCGCCTCGCGCACCGACGGAATCGTCTGGTAGGCGTCCACCGTGAGCGCGCCGGCCTTGGCGCGCTTGAGGACCGTCTCGAGCGCCTCGCGGTCGCGCTTCAACTGGTCGGCCTGAATCTTCTGCTCGAAGTAGCGGTCAACCACCGGGGCGGTGGTCTGCTGGAGCCCCGGCGTAATGATGGTGTTCTCGCTCGGCTTCGTGATCGCGTTCACCCGGAAGCCTTCGAGCTTGCCTTCGGCGTCCCGCAGCTGGTTGCTGATCGTGTCGAGCTGCTGCCCGAGGATGGTCGACAGCTCCGTCAGCTTGCGCTTCTTGAGCTCGGCGGCCACGTCGACATACTGGTTGATGAGTGTGTTCATCGTGCTCGTGAGCCGCGCCGGGTCGGTGCCCGTCAACGTGAGCCGGAGGAAGTTGCCGTTCTCCTGCATCGACGAGGTGAGCTGGGCACGCAGATACTGCGAGGCATCGCGCGGGCTGGTCACGCCGAACTCGATGCGGCGGCCGTTGGTGGCCTCCACCGCCGCGGCCGGCGGCCTCCAGGCAAACCCGACGCGGGCCCCGATTGAGTCTCCCGGCTTCCCGGTCTGCACCAGGAGCCCCTCGGCAGACTTGAGCGTGAACGTGTGCGCGTTGCCATCCGCCTGCAGCACGTAGTCGCCGGGGCGGAAACGATCCATCAGATGGAAGGTGCGGAAGAGCACCGAATCCTTGGGATCGGAGAACGTGAGGTAGAGCCGCTCCTTGGCCACCACTGAATCGAGCACCCGATACGTGGTGAGGAGCTCCACCCAGTTGTAGCCCTCCACGATATTTTCCGCCCGCACCGGGCCATCACGTTGGGGCGGGCTCTCGATCCAGATCGTCGCCTGCACGGCGTATTCCGGCGTGAGAAATCTGGTGGCCAGCACACCGGCCCCGGTGCCGAGCAGGATGACGAGGAGGATCAACCACTTGTAACGGCGGAGCGCGCCGATATAGCGGTACCACGGCACGCCTTCGTCGGGGGGTGGCTGGACGGCCGACAGGTCGAAATCGCCAGCCGCCGCGAGCATTTGCGGGGTCGCCACCTCGACGGCATGCCCGCGGGGATCGCTCGGGGGAACCATGTCGCTGGGCATCGTTCGAACTCGGGCTCCTCGTGAGCACGGAAGGCAAACTGCCAGAAATTGGCGCGGCGGCGGAGCCTACTGCAAAGTAAGGACCGCGCCCTGCCCGGCAAGGAAGGTCAGCGGAGGCGCCTCTTGGACCCTACGATAGGGGTCGCCGGGCGGAGGTCTGTGAGCTCTGACCTCCTCGGAAGCACGAACCTTGCTGGACGTTGCGCCGAAGCCGCAAAAGCCTGTTGCACCCATCACACTCGACTGCTTGACACCTGCCGCACCATGTTGTATGAACGTTGCGCTAAGTAGCTGTCAAGCATCACTTGGGGGCCCTGGAACGCCACCTGCTTGTAGGGCGGAGCCACCAGCGCCATACCGGCCAGCCGGTCGGGTCGGAGTTCGGTAGAACCCCACGCGTCGCGCGGCCCACCCGGCGCGCCGCCACCGTCAGGAGATGCTCGAATGGGTAGCTCGCTTGCACCGCCCGCCTCGCCCGCGGCGCCGCCCGGCGCTGAACCGAGCCCACGTGATCCATTCTCGATCCCGAGCGACGTCAAGGCCAGCATCCGGGTGTTGGTGGTGGACGACGAACGCACCCTGCGCGAGAGCTGTGCGAGCGTGCTGCAGATGGACGGTTACAACGTCACGCTCATCGGGCGGGGCGAGGAGGCGCTCGACACCGTCAAGCGGCGCAAGTTCGACATCATTCTGGTCGATCTCTACATGTCGCAGATCTCGGGCGTGCAGATCCTCCAGGCCGCGCTCGAAGCGTACAAGGACACGATCGTCGTCGTCATGACCGGCAACCCGAGTGTGACGAGCAGCATCGAGGCACTCAGGGCCGGTGCATGGGACTACCTGCCGAAGCCGTTCTCGGCGACGCACCTGCAGGTACTCATCGGGCGGGCTTCACACGCAGTGATGGTTGCACGGGAGGCGCAGGACCTCCGGCTGCAGCTGCTCCGCACCAACGGCCACAGTGAAAAGATTGCGCTGATCGGGATTTCGCCGCTCTTCCGCGCGGCGGTCGAGTTGGCGCGCAAGGTGGCGGGCACCGATGCATCCGTATTCATCAGCGGCGAGAGCGGCACCGGTAAGGAAGTCATCGCGCAGTTCATTCATCAGTACAGCCGCCGGGCGCACAAGCCGCTGGTGCCGATCAACTGCGCCGCGCTGCCCGAGGGGCTGCTCGAGAGCGAGCTGTTCGGGCACCGGAAGGGTGCCTTTACCGGCGCGGACCGGGAGAAGCCCGGCCTCCTCACCACGGCCAACGGGGGCACGCTCTTCCTCGACGAGCTGACCGAAATGTCGCTGCCGCTCCAGGCCAAGCTCCTCCGGGTGATCCAGGATGGCGTGGTGCGGCGCGTGGGCAGCGAGCAGGCGGACGCTGTAGTGGACGTACGTTTCATGTCGGCCACCAACCGGGATCCCCAGGAAGCGGTGGACGAGGGCGTGCTCCGCGGCGATCTCTTCTACCGGCTCCGCGTGGTGCCGATCAAGCTCCCGCCGCTCCGCAAGCGGCAGGAGGACATACCGCTTCTCGCCAATCACTTCCTGACCTACTACTGGCAGCGCCATCGCCAGATCGCGGATCGAACGCCCCGTCTGAGCGACGCCGCCGTCGCATTCCTCCGGTCCCGGCCGTGGCGCGGCAACGTGCGGGAACTGCAGAACGTGATCGAGCACGTCGCGGTCCTGGCCGAGCCGGATCAGGTCATTCAACCGAGCGACATTCCGATCTATGAGGATGGCGGCGAGCGGCCGGCGGAGAGTCCCGCGCCCGCCGTCATGAACGAGGCGTACCACACCGCCAAGGACCGGGTCGTCGCGCAGTTCGAGCGGGAGTACCTTTCCCGGCTCATCAGCCGCGCGGGAGGGAACATGTCGAAGGCTGCGCGGCTCGCGAGCATCGACCGGACCACGCTCTACCGCCTCATGGACAAGCACGAGCTGCATCGCGACGAGAGCACGGGAACCCTCGAGTGAAAGACGCCGCGCCGGCGAGTTCGACGAGCGGGGAACGCGTTCGCATTTCGGGGCCGGCGCAGGTGGCGTCCGTCCGCGTCTGGGACCCGGACGGCCCCTCCGGCGGTGCCATCGCGCCGGCGCTCTGGAGCGCGCTCCGTGAGGCGGTGCTCGCCGTCGAGGCCCGCTGGGAGAGCGTCATCGAGCATGCGGCCTCTCCCGACGAGCTGAGCAGCTACGTCGCGTACCTGTGCACCGCGATCCGCGCCGCGGCCGCGGGACAGGAGCCCGACATGGGACTCGTGCCGCGCAACGCGCTGTCGCGCCGCCTGGTGGCGCTCATCCGGGTCGCCCTGCTCGAGCGGCTGCACGCATTGACGCCACCGCCGGATGCAGGAGAGCAACTGCGCATGCTCGGCGCGGTCGAGCGCATCGCCCAGCGGCTCGAGGTCGATTGGTCGCAACGGTTCACCGACCGCCTGAGCGGGCCCGACGGACTCGAGCTGGTGGTCGAGGTGGTGCACGATCTGCGCTCGCCCCTCACGTCGATCCTCTTCCTCGCCGAGACGCTGCAGCGCGGCCGCAGCGGGGCGGTGAACCCGGTGCAGGAGCGCCAGCTCGGTCTCATCTACAGTGCGGCGTTCGGCCTGAGCTCGGTCGCGAGCGACGTGATCGAGCTGGCCCGCGGCGGCGACCGGCTGGTGGATCTCGATCCGATCCCGTTCTCCATCACCGACATCCTCGAGTCGGTGCGCGACATCGTGCTGCCGATCGCCGAAGAAAAGTCATTGTCGGTGCGGCTGGCGCCGCCCGAAGCCGATTTCCGCATCGGCCACCCGGTGGCGCTGAGCCGCGTCCTGCTCAACCTCACCACCAACGCGCTCAAGTTCACGGCCGAGGGATTCGTCGAGGTGGCCGCGCGCCAGGTGTCGGACAGCGCGGTCGAGTTCTCGGTGCGCGATACCGGACGCGGCATTCCACCGCAATCCATGGCCACGCTCTTCGAGCCCTTCCGGCGCCGGCAGAAGCAGGGCGAATACGCGTTCTCGGGCTCGGGCCTCGGACTCTCCATCTGCCGCAAGCTGGTCGAGGCGATGGGCTCGACGCTCGACGTCGAGACGATGCCCGATTGGGGTACCCGCTTCTACTTCACCCTCGAACTGCCGCTCGCTGGAGATCACGGCGCCTCCTGAGCGCCTCGCCGTCTCCGTGCATCGTCTTCTCCACGTCGTCGGCGCGCGGCCCAATTTCATGAAGGCCGCGGCGGTGCTCCACGCCGGCCGCGGCCGGCCCCAGCTCGCGCAAGCTCTCGTCCACACCGGCCAGCATTACGATGACGCGATGAGCGCCCGGTTCTTCGCCGATCTCGCTCTGCCTGCGCCGGACGCCGCGCTCGAGGTGGGCTCAGGCACGCATGCCGAGCAGACCGCACGCGCACTCGTCGCGTTCGAGCCGGTACTCGATCGCGTGCAGCCCGACTGGGTGGTCGTCTACGGCGATGTGAACTCCACGCTTGCCTCCGCGCTCTGCGCGGCCAAGAAAGGAGTGCCGGTGGCGCATGTGGAGGCCGGCGTGCGGAGCGGCGATCGCGCGATGCCCGAAGAGCTGAACCGGGTGCTCACCGATCAACTCGCCACGCTCTGCCTCACGCCGAATCGCGAGGCCGATGCGATCCTTGCGCGCGAAGGCGTACCGCCGTCGCGGATCCGCTGCGTCGGCAACGTGATGATGGATACGCTCACCCGCCTTGGCGGCGCGGCCGCCGCGCTCGGCGTGCCGGAGCGGCTGGGGCTCGCCGAGCGCGGCTACGCGGTGGCGACGTTCCACCGGCCGGCGAATGTGGACGATCCCGAGGCGCTCGGCCAGCTGCTGGCGGGGCTTGGCGCCGTCGCCCGGGAGCTGCCGGTGGTGTTCCCGATGCATCCTCGCACGCGCGCTCGCGTCGAGGCGCTCGGACCGGTCTGCCCGACGCCGGGCGTGCGGGTGATGGAGCCACTGGGTTACCTGGAGATGATCGGACTGGTGCGCTCGGCCGCCGTTGTCCTCACCGATTCCGGCGGCTTGCAGGTCGAGGCAGCAAGCCTCGGTACGCCATGCGTCACCGTCCGGCCGACGACGGAGTGGACCGAAACGATTCGCCTCGGGCTCAACCGGCTGGCACGCCGGGATGGTATGGCGCAGGCGGTGCGGGCCGCGCTTGGGGCGAAACCGGCCAGGGGGGTGCGTGCCGAGGGCTGGGACGGGGCGGCGGGCGGCCGGGTTCTCGACGCCCTGCTCGCACCCCTACCAGCCGCGGCCCCACGCGCCTAGTTTCATTGGGCTATCCACTTTCCGAAATGCATGCCGGTGGAGAACGCACCGGGAGATCGGGGTGGATGCTCATCGCGCCAACCTTGGGCGCATCGCGCGCGCCGGCGACCCGGCCGGTTTGGCGCGCAATGCTCACGGTGCGAGCGCGCCGACGCCGCGACGGACAGCCGGAGTCCCGTCGCCCACAACTCGCCGACCATGCGGTTCCCGGTCCGGCGCGCCGCTTCGACGACTTCCCGCCGACCGGGTCCGGCTGGGTGAGCGCCGGAAGCGCCGCGCGAGGCGGGAACCCGAAACCGAGTGCTTCGTGACCCAACCGCTGATTCGCCCCGCCCGGCATCTGAGCCAGCCGACCGTCCACTCGCTGAACGCCGCCCTGCTGATCGACTTCGACAACGTTACGCTCGGCATCCGCTCCGACCTCGCGAAGGAGCTCCGCACGCTGCTCAACAGCGACATCATCAAGGGTAAGGTCGCGGTGCAGCGTGCCTACGCCGACTGGCGCCGCTACCCGCAGTACATCGTGCCGCTCTCCGAAGCGTCGGTGGACCTCATCTTCGCGCCCGCGTTCGGCACCACCAAGAAAAACGCGACCGACATCCGCCTCGCCATCGACGCCGTCGAGCTCATCTTCACCCGTCCCGAGATCGGTACGTTCATCCTGCTCTCGGGCGACAGCGACTTCTCGACGATGGTGATCAAGCTGAAGGAGTACGGCAAGTACGTCATCGGCGTCGGGATTCGCGAGTCGGCGAGCGATCTGCTGATCCAGAACTGCGACGAGTACTACTCGTACAGCGATCTCGCCGGCCTCACGAAAGAGACGGATACGCCGTCGATCCAGCGCGATCCGTGGGAGCTCGCGCGGGAGGCCGTCGCGCAGATGGCCCGACATGGCGACGTCATGCGCTCGGACCGGCTCAAGCAGGTCATGCAGCAGATCGATCCCAACTTCGACGAGAAGACCGCGGGATTCAGCCGCTTCAGCAAGTTCGTGGTCGAGGCGGGCCAGCGGGGCATCCTGCACGTGAGCAAGCTGGACAACGGCCAGTACGAGGTGGCGCCGACCGGCGCGCCGGCTGCGGCGGCGGCCGAGCCGAGCGAGCCGCGCGGAGCGCGCGAAGGCCGGGCCGCAAGAGACGGCCACGCGCGTGATGGGCGGGCGCCGCGGGAGGGCCGGGAGGCGCGCGAGGAGGGGCGGCGCGGTCGAGGCCGGGGCAGGGGTCGTGGGCGTGGGGAGCGGGAACGGCGCGACGAGGGGCGCGCCGCACCGGCGCGCTCGGTCGAGGTCCGGAGCGACGGAGCGCTCACGCTCGCGAGCGCATTTCGATTGCTGGGACAGGCGCTCACCGAGCTCAAGCCGCCGGTGCCGCATGAGGCGCTTCGGCTCCGCATGGTTGCATTGCACGGCCGCGACGATGCGCTGCTCGAGCCCACGCGTTTCGTGCAGTTGCTCCGGCAGGCGAACGACGCGGAAGTTGCCGACGTGAGAAAGCTGAGCGACACCGAGTTCGAAGTATCGCCGCATCCTTTCGACGAGCGGCGGGCGCTGACGCGGCCGGCCGATGCGCCGGCTGAAGAGCCCGCCGCGCCGGTCGACCACGAGCCGATTACGCTCGTAGCGGAACCCGTGGGGCCACCGGGCCCCCCCAATGGTCAGCGGCCCGCGCTCCGGTTCCGCCGTGGATCGCGCGGACCCTCGCGTCCCGGCGAGATCCCGCTGATCGGCGTGGTGCAGGTGGAGCGCGCGGAGTTCGCTCCGCAGCCCGAAGCGGAAGCCGAAGCATCACAGCCCGAGGCGCCCGCGCCGCCCGCCCGACCCAAGCGGCGCCCGCGGAAGCGGGCGGCCACGCCCAAAGCCGCGGCGGCAACGGCACCCGAGCCGAATGCCTCCAGCCCCGCCGGCGGCGAAACCGCGCCTCCTCCCAAGAAGCGGGCGCGGACGCGAGCCAGAAAGCCGGCACAGTGAACGCCACGCAACGGGCAGCCACGCTGCCCGTTCGCTTTTTCCGGCGGACGGCCGACGTGGTCGCGCGCGAGCTGCTGGGCGCAGTGATCGTGTCCACCGCCGGCGGGCTGCGGACTGCCGGGCGCATCGTCGAGACCGAGGCTTACCTGGGCTACGACGATCCCGCATCGCACGGCTATCGCGGGCGCCGCACTCGGCGCAACGCGGCGCTTTTCGGGCAGCCGGGCACGTGGTACGTGTATCTCTCGTACGGGATGCACTGGTGCGCCAATCTGGTGTGCGCGCGGCAGGAGAGCGGCAGTGCGGTGCTGCTGCGTGCGCTCGAGCCGCTGGAAGGACTCGACGTCATGCGCGCGCGCCGAAGCGGCGCCGCCGACCGCGCGCTGGCCGCCGGGCCGGGGCGCCTTTGTCAGGCGCTCGGCATCGACGTGGCCCTGGACGGGCAGCGGATGGAATCGTCGCCGGTGGTGGTACTGAAAACGGAGTCGCCGCCCCCGGCCGCGGTGGCGGCGACTCCTCGGATCGGCATCACAGTGGCGGCGGATTGGCCGCTCCGCTTTGTGATCGCCGGCTCGCCCTGGGTATCTCGGGGCCGCCGCGATGCACGTGTCGATCAGTAGCCGGTTCGCGGCGCCTCGCGCGCGCTCCCGAGGCTTACCCGGAGACCGCCGCTGAAGGTGTGCGTGGCGCCGGTGAAGAGCCGGCCAGACGCGCCGCTGTCGAGCGTCTTGCTGCTGGGCGATGACGTAAGCTGATACTGCCCGAACGCGACCATGCGGCCCACCTTGAATTGCAGGCCGCCGACCAGCGTGCCGAATCCGACGCTCCCGAGCTGGCTCGCGTCCTGTTCGGCCTGGGCGATGTCGGCGGTGGTTGCGAGGGTGCCGGCTGTGGGCGTCGGGTTCACGGCGTGCAGGATTCCGACGCCGACGCCGATGTACGGTTGCGCGGCCGAGCGGATAGGGAACGCCATCAGGACGGCCGAATATTTCCGGATGTCGTTGAACGTGACGGTCTGCGGCGTGCCGGTGTTGTCGGTGTAAGCACTCTGCTCGGAGGAGCCGATACCTTCCTCGATCGACAGCAGGAGACCGGTGCGCTTGGCGGTAATGAGTGTGTGGCCCCCGGCCGAGAACATGCCGCCGCGGGTCTGCGCGGGGGTTCGGAAAACCAGGACGCCCGCATTGGCGCCGATGTACCACTGGAAGTCGCCCTGCACCGGGGCCTGTGCCGCGAGCGTTCCGGCGCCAAGGCAAAGGATCAGCGCCGCGGCCGGGGTGGTGCGGAAGAGCTTGCTCATCAGACTCCCTCCGTGGGTGTGACGCCGGTGGTCCGGATCGGATCGGTCAAATTGCGCGACTTCTGCGTGGTGTGCGGCGGCCCGCTCGCTCGGCGGCGCGGTCGCGCGACCGCCGCCTCGCACGGGAGCCGCCCCAGGCGATTCCGTGCAACCTTCTATTCCGACAACAGTTAGGCAGCTGATACGAGGAGTCGGTCGCGGCGGCCGCCGGCGGGGGGCCGGCGCGCCGGGCCGGGACGCCGGCCGAGCGCGACCAAAGTTGCACCCCGGAAGTGCAAGGAGTGGGCCCTTTGCGCCGCGATTCGGCGCAATGGGTCAGATCAGCTTGAGGCGGCGGCCGACGGTGCGGAAGGCGTCGAGGGCCCGGTCGAGGTGCTCGCGGGTGTGCGCCGCGGATATCTGGCAGCGCACCCGGGCCTGGCCCTGCGGTACCACGGGAAAGCCGAAGCCGGTCACGAAGACGCCCTCGCGCAGCAACTCCTCGCTCAGCCGGATGGCGAACGCGGTCTCGCCCACGATCACGGGGATGATCGGCGTTTCGCCGGCGAGCGGCCGGAACCCGAGCGCGGCGAGCGCATCACGGAAGTAGCGCGCGTTCTCGCGCAACAGGGCCACTCGCGCGGGGTTGGCCTCGAGATACTCGATGCTGGCGAGCGCGCTCCCCGCCACGGTGGGTGGGAGCGCATTGGAGAAGAGCTGTGGCCGGGCGCGCTGGGTGAGGTAGTCGCAGACCGGGGCCGACGCGGCGACGAATCCGCCGGCGGCGCCCCCGAGTGCCTTGCCGAGCGTAGACGTGATGATGTCGACCTGGCCCACGACGCCGAAATGTTCCGCGGTACCGCGCCCATGCGTACCGAGGACGCCCGTCGCGTGCGAATCGTCCACGACGAGCACGGCGTCGCGCCGCCGGCAAAGCTCGAGCAGGTCGGGGAGCGGGGCGATCGCACCCTCCATCGAGAAGACGCCGTCGGTGATCACCATGCGGACGCGGCGGTCGCGGGCGGCGCGGAGCTTCTCCTCGAGGTCGCTCAGGTCGGCGTGGCGATATACGGCGGTCTGGCACTTCGCGATGGCCTTGGCGAGGCGCCCGGCGTCGATGATCGATGCGTGGTTCAGCTGGTCGCTCAGGACGATGTCGTCTTCGCCGAGCAGGGTGGCGGGCACGGCCTCGTTGGCGTTCCATGCGCTCACGAAGCTGAGCGACGCCTCGGTCCCGACGAGCCGAGCGCAGGCCGTCTCGAGCGCGCGATGCACCGTGAAGGTGCCGCAGATGAAGCGGACCGATGCGGTGCCCGCGCCAAACCGGTCGAGCGCAGCTTTGCCCCCAGCGACAACCTCGGGCTGATCGCAGAGACCCAGATAGTTGTTGGACGAGAGGATAAGCACGTCCCCGCGGCCTTCCATGCGCACGACCGGACCCTGCGGGCCGTCGAGGTAGTTGAGCCGCTTGTACACGCCGTCGCGGGCGAACTGCTCGAGCTCTGCCGCGATGCGGCGCTCGAACGCTCCCGGGCCGGTTGCCGCGCCGGCGGCCGGCCCCGTCATCGCGCCACCTCCAGGATCACCTTGCCCGCCTTGCCCTCGTCGATTACGCGGATTGCGTCGGCGATGCAGTCGAGCGGGAAGCGGTGCGTGATCACGGGACGCGGATCGAGCTGGCCGGCACCGAGGAACCGGCGCATCTGGTGCCAGGTCTGGTACATCTTGCGTCCGGTGACGCCGTAAAGGGTGAGACCGCGAAAGATCACGTCGCGCGCAAAGTCGACTTCGGTGGGCCGGCTCGGGGTCCCGAGAAGATTCACCCGGCCGCCCAGGCGCGCCGCCGCGAACGCCTGCGCGTGGCCCGAGGGGTGGCCGCTCATTTCGCAGACCAGGTCGACACCATTTCCGGCTGTCAGCTCGCGCACCCGTGCGACGACGTCGGTCTCTGCCGGGTTCAATGTCACGTGGGCGCCCATCTGGTGCGCGATCTCGAGCCGGCGCGGATTGAAGTCGCTCGCCACCACGAGCGAAGCGCCGGCGGCGCGCGCCACGCCGACGGCGAAGCAGCCGATCGGCCCGCAGCCGAGCACGAGCACGGTCGCCCCCGCCACGGCCGTCTCGAGCACCGTATGGAAGGCGTTGCCCAGCGGGTCCATGATCGCGCCGATCTCGGTGGGGATCCCGTCGAGCGGAATCACGTTCGAGGCGGGCATCGCGATGTATTCGGCGAACGCGCCGTCGCGATCGACGCCGATGATCTGGGTGCGTTGGCAGAGATGGGCGTGCCCCGTGCGGCATTGCAGGCAGTGCCCACAGACGATGTGGCCTTCGGCGGTGACGAGATCGCCGGTGGCGAGGAGGCCGGCGGCGCGCGCTTCGGCGCCCAGCTCCACCAGCTCACCGGCAAATTCGTGCCCGATGACGAGCGGCGGCCGGAGGCGTCCGCTCGCCCACGAGTCCCACTTCCAGATGTGCAGGTCCGTGCCGCAGACGCCGGCGTGCCGGACCCGGATGAGCACGTCGTTCGGCCCGCAGGCCGGGACCGCCACATCCCGGAGCACGAGCCCCGGGCCGGCTGATTCCTTGATGAGCGCGCGCATGACGACTGCCGAAGAAGGCAGCGGAATATAGCTACTCCCGCAGGCGGTACACCTCGTAGCGGCCGATCACGGTCTCGAGCCGGTAGCGCCCGTTCAGGAAGCCGCGGAACCGCGGCAGGCTGTCGACGTACTCGCTCGAGGTGGCGCCGACGAGACGGTTGGCATCGCCGCGGACGACGAGGATATACGTGGGTGGTGCGGCGGAGAGCTCGGCGAGAAACGTCGCGCGGTAGCGGCGCCTGAGCGGGGTGTCCGGCTCGGCGACGAGCGGGAGATTGTGCCCGAACCTGGTGGGGGCCGGCAACCCGGCGAGGAAGTTGAGGACGGGCTGCGTGCCCCAGACGAGAAGGGTTTCGCCGGGCCGCGTATGCGCCCGGAGATACCCCAGCATCCGCTCGGAAGCCGCCTCGAAGCCATGATCGTCGTATTGGGGGAATCGCGCCAGATACTCGGCGCGTGTCGTGCGCCCCATCGCCATGCGGCGCCACGCGAGCACGTCGTGGAGCACGGCATACGCCGGCAGCCAGAGGATGACGAGCCCGGTGGAGACCGCGAGAAGCATCCCGCGGGACGATGGGGCGCGAGCCACCTCCCAGAGATCGGCGATGCCGATACCCGCGAGCAACGCGAGCGGCGGATAGATCGGAATCCAGTGATAGTCGTAGTACTTGCCCTGCGAGATGACGACACCGAGCGCGGCGAGCAGCCAGGTGCCGAGCGCGAGCGCTGCGGGCGGACGGGCTCGACCGAGGTGCCAGAAGCCGAGAACGACCGCCGGCAGCAGGATGGCAATGGTGCCTTTGGAGAAGAAAGTGAGAATGTGCGCGAGGTGACCGAAGGGACCGTTCTGGTCGAGCGCCGTATAGGTCGAGAGGTTGAATGCGACGACGGCGTCGTACAGCTCGTCCAGCGCACCGGCGCCGGCAAAGGCCACGATCGTCGCGGCGACAATCGCCGCGGCGGCCGCGGCGCAGGCGATGGCGGCGCGGGTACGGTGGGATGCCGCGCGATCGGCCGCGACGTAGATGAGCGGCACGAGGAGCAGCAGCCCGTAGGTCGGCTTGTCGAGGATAGCGAGGCCGACGACAAGGCCCGCCAGCGCGGCCGCGAGCGCCAGCCGGCGCGAGCGGCGCTCGGCCACCACATCGATGTCTGCGACTGCCGGGCGGCCGAGCAGCGGCGCAAAACCGAGCACGAGGAGCAAACTGGTCCAGCCATCGGCCTGGGCGGTATGCCAGTAGCCGAGAGCGGCGTAACGCAGCGCGAGCGCCAGGGCGCCGTAGGCGCCCGCGATCCTGCCGGCAAGGCGGCTCCCGATGTGATAGAGGGCGACCGCGCCGGCGAGCGCGAACGCCAGATCGAAAACGCGCGGGCCCCAGGTGTTGGCGCCGAACAGCCGCACCACCGCGGCATAGGCGTAATAGACGAAGGGACCCTTGCTGTCCCACGCGTCGCGATAGGGAAGTCCGCCGCGGGCGATCACGCTGCCCACCCACGCGAATACCCCTTGGTCGCGTCCGAGCGGCCAGGTGAGGGATGCCGCCGCCCAGATCGCCAGGAGCGCCGCCGCGCCGCCCCAGATCACGACGTGCAGCCGATCGGTGCGGATGCGATCGCCCAGTAGTCCACCTCAACTCGACAGGATTGCCGCCCGGCGCCGGATCGCTTTCGCAGCCGGAAATGCGCCGGCCGGCCATCGCCCACTCGGGCAACGGCCGGCCGTCATCGTAGCCGGGAGGAATCGAGGGGCGCGGTGACGTACGCCCCGAGCGCGCTACACCGCGGCGGCCACCCGATCGGCGGCGGCCGAGCGCGTCGCCCGGGCCGGCTCGACCCGGACGGCGCTCACCTTGAAGGATGCAATGCGCGCGTACGGATCGAGCTGCGGGTTGGTCAACAGGTTGGCGGCGGCCTCGCGGAAGTGCATCGGAATGAAGATCTGGCCGGGCGCCTGGCGATCGGAGATGCGCACGCCGATGAGGATCGAGCCGCGGCGAGAGGTGACGCGCACCGTGTCGCCCTCCTCGAGCTTGAGCTCGTCCGCGTCGTGGGGACTGATCTCGACCACCGGCACCGGCTCGCGCGAATCGAGGCCGGTGGAGCGGCGGGTCATGGTACCGGTATGCCAGTGATACATCTGCCGCCCGGTGTTGAGCACGAACGGATACTCGTCATCCGGCAATTCGTCGGGCGGGAGGTATTCGACGGGGACGAAGATCGCGCGCCCATCGTCGGTGGGGAACCGGTCGGAGAAGAGAAAGGCAGTGCCGAGCGACTCCTCATCCGGCACCGGATACTGCAATGCGCCGTGCTTGTGGAGCTTGTCGTAGCTCACGCCGCGCCACGATGGCGTGACCGAGGCGATTTCTCGCATGACCTGCTCGGGGGTGTCGAACGCGGTCGCGAGGCCCAGCCGCCGGCTCAGATCGATCAGAATGTCAAGGTCGCAGCGCGCGTCGCCCGGCGGCGGGAGCGCGGGCTCGAGCAACTGGATATGCCGGTCGGTGTTGACCGTGGTGCCGGCTTTCTCGGCGAACGAGGAGCCGGGCAGGATTACGTCGGCCCAGCGGGCGGTCTCGGTGAGGAACAGGTCCTGCACCGCGAGGAACTCGAGCCGCCGCACCCATTCCTCGGCATGCGCGATGTTGGGATCGGAGATGACCGGGTTCTCGCCCATGATGTACATGCCGCGGATCGGGCTGTCATCCTGCACGATTTCGGTCACCATCATGCCGTTCTTGAGCGACAGCGACTCCTCGGGCACGCCCCACGCGCGGGCGTATTCGGCGCGCACCTTGGGGTCGGCGACGGGGCGGTAGTCGGTATAGGCGTACGGGATGGCGCCCACGTCGCTCGCGCCCTGCACGTTATTCTGTCCCCGGATCGGGATCATCGCCGCGCCCCACCGGCCGATCATGCCACAGGCGAGCATCAGGTTGAGCAGGCTGGCGACGATGTCGGTACCAGTATTGTGCTGGGTGAGCCCCATGGCCCAGAGGGTGGACGTGTTGGGCCCGCGGGCGTAGAGCTCGGCCGCGCGGCGGATGGTGTCTGCCGGAATGCCGGTAATCCTGGCGGCGAGCTCCGGCGGATAGGGCCGCACCTTTTCCTTCACCGCAGAGAACTCCCGGGTCCGCTCGGCGATGAACGACTCGTTGGCGAGTCCGCTCGCGATGATGTGATTCAGCATCGCGTTGAACAACACCACGTCGGTGCCGGGCAGCATCTGCAGATGCACGTCGGCCAGCTCGGCCAGCTCGGTGCGGCGGACGTCGGCCACGATGAGCCGTGCCCCCTTGGCAACCGCGCGCTTGATGAGGGCGCCGAAGACCGGGTGGGTCTCGGTGGTGTTGGCGCCGGCGATCAGGATGACGTCGCACGCCTCCTCGATCTCGCGCATCGAACCGGACGCGGCGCCGGTATTGAGCGCGCGCCCCATGGCGGCAACCGACGACGAATGGCAGAGGCGGGTGCAGTGGTCGACGTTGTTGCTGCCGAAACCGGCGCGCACCATCCGCATGAAGGTGTAGTTGTCCTCGTTGGTGCACTTGGCCGACGAGAGCGCGGCGAGCGCGCCGGGGCCGTGCTCCCGCCTGATCCGGAGAAGCTCTTGAGCCGTGAGGCTCATCGCCTCCTCCCAACTGGCTTCGCGGAAGGCGCTGTACCAGCCGGCCGGGGTCGCCACGCGGTCGCGGACGTCGTACTCGTTCATCACCGGGAGCCCGGTGAGCGGCGGCTTCCCGATGCTGCGGAGCGGCGGCCGGGGCTTGGGCCGCTCGCCCGCCTGCTCGACGGTGCTCCAGGGGCCCTCGCGGTAGCGCGGCAATTCCCCCTGCCAGACCCATGCGCCGTCCTGCTGCACCCATCCCTTCCGGATGAGGGGCACGGTGAGCCGATCGCGATGCTGGGGGAAGTCATAGCCGAAGCGGCCCTTGACGCAGGTCGAGCCCTGGTTGGGCGTGCGCTCCTCGATCCACGGCGAGGTGACTCGGACGATCTCGTCGTCCTTCACGTGCAGGTTGATCTGACAGCCGACGCCGCAGTATGGACAGACCGAGCGCGCGACCTTGTCCGGATGGCGCACCGTTTCGGAGCCGAAGCGCTGCTTGGGGATGAACTCGAAGATGGCGCCGGTGGGACAGACCCTCACGCACTCGCCGCACCAGGTGCAGCCGGCGTGGTCGGGATCGCCGTCGCCGCCGACGATGATCTGGGCGTGCTCGCCCCGCTGGCCTACGTCGAGCACGCCGACCTCCTGGATATCCTCGCAGGCCCGCACGCACCGGGTGCAGAGAATACAGAGGCTCATGTCGTGCTGAATCATCACGTCGCCCGGGCGCTCGTCGCCGGCGCGGAGCGGCAGGTCGTGGTGCGTACGCACGGGCACGTCGTAGCGGACCACGTACTCCTCGAACTCGTTCCGGGGGTCGGCCCGGCCGCCGTTGCTCAGGTGTTCACCCGGGTAGCGCTCGAGCAGCAGGCCCAGCACGCCCCGCCGGCTCTCGACAACCGCGGGTGACTCGGTTTCCACGACCATGCCGTCCGCGGCCGCCGTGTAGCAGGCCGGGGTCAGCTTGTTCTGCCCTTGGACCGCGACGAGGCAGATCCGGCAGTTGGCGACGGTGGGGAGCTTGGGGTACCAGCAAAGTGTCGGGATATCGATGCCGGCGCCGCGGGCGGCGTCGAGAATGGTGGCGCCGGGCTCGAAGGAAACCGGCGTGCCGTTAATGGTCAGAGTCGGCATGACAACCGTCGAGAAGTGAAAGAACCCACTTCCGAGTTTAGGCGGGGTTCAAAGGTGTCGCAAGGACGCTCAGCCGGTAGCGAGGCCCGACGCTGGGGCGCGGGAGCCGGCGGCGGGAGCGGCGGCCGATCCGGCAGGGATCGGCGGTGGGCCGAGCACCACGCCGCGGGAGCCGCCGCGGCGGCGGGGCCGGCCGGCGGTTTCGCGGCCCCAACCGTCATAGAGGGAGACAAGGGCTTCGGGTGCCAGACCGCGGGTGCCTGGAATCAGGACATGGACGCCCTTGGGTCCGGTGCGACTCTGCAGTTCCGCCACGAGCCCGGCACGGGTGACCGGGTCCAACGCGCCCAGCGGAGCTGCATCGAGCACGACGAGCGCGGCATCGTCGGGGAGCGGCGGGAGCCAGGTCCCGAAGTCCACCACGAATGCGTCGAACTCGGCGGCGAGCGCCTCCTGCTCGAAGCGCGACTCGATGCGCTCGACGCTCGCGATCTCGCCGGCCATGAAGGTGATCGCCATCTCGTGGGCGGCCAGGAGGCAGGCGGCGGCCTCGCCGCCGGGGCCCACGACGATGGCGTGGTCTTCCGGCTCCACGCGCCGGAGCAGTGCGACGATGGGCGAATCGGGCTCGAGACCCCAGTGGGTGGGCTCGCGCTGCGCGTCACGAAGGCTCCGGACGTGTTCCTTCCACCGCCGATAGGGCTTGAGCTTGAGCCGCCGCTTGATGACCGCGTCCACCGACTCGAGCAGGAGCACCTCGGTCAGCACGAACTGGCCCTCGGATCCGCTCTGCAGCTCGCCCGCCACTTCCTCGCCGAGGCGCAACAGCTCGTGACGGGGAATGGAATTCTTGTAGCTCTCGATCCGCTGGAGGATGTATTCGTCGTACTGCTGCCGGAGGGATGGGCGTGGGCGGCGGCGCCGCTCGACGTGCAACGCTTCGGCGGCAGTCAGCATAGGGCAGGGCCAATGCTGCGTTCAGCGGCAATAGCAAGGGCGCTCGCGCCTGACCACACCATCGGGGCGTCCTTCGAGCGGGTACTCGGGCAACAATGAGCGAGGGGTGCGACGGGTGATCCAAGCTCATCACGGCGCCCCGTGCTGTCAACGTGCCGGGACTTCTTCGCGGTCAGAGCGCGCGCAGCACCGCAGCCTTGAGGTAGCCGGTCTCGGGGATGGTCAGCACTTCGGGATGATCGGTGCCCGGCCCGAGCAACGCCTGCAGCACGATGCGGCGGCCGCTGTCGCCCGCCGCTTCGGCCAGCATGCCGAGGAATTGGGCGCGGTGCACGTGGAAGGAGCACGAGGCGGTGAGCAGTACGCCGCCCGGCGCCAGTATGCGCACCGCGCGAAGGTTGATTTGGCGATAGCCGCGGAGCGCCGCAGGCACGGTGGCGCGCGACTTGGCGAAGGCCGGCGGGTCGAGCACGATCGTATCGAATCGCTCGCGGGCGCGCTCGAAAGCGCGGAGGAGCTCGAACGCGTCTCCCTCGCGCCACTCGATGTTGTCGAAGCCGTTGAGCGCCGCGTTCCGCCGCCCGCGCTCGAGCGCCTCGGCGCTCGCGTCGAGCGCCAGCACGGACGCCGAGCGCCGGGCGAGGTGGAGGGCGAACGAGCCGTGGTAGGCAAAGCAGTCGAGCGCGCGCCCGCCGGCCACGGCGAGCCGGCCGGCTTCGAGCCGGCTCGGCCGCTGGTCGAGAAAGGCGCCGGTCTTCTGGCCGGACCATGGGGCGACAAGGTAGCGGATGTCGCCCTCGCGCACCTCGATCGAATCGGGCACGGTCCCGAAGGCGAGCGCGGTCTCAGCGGGCAGCCGTTCGCGGCGGCGGACGGCGGCGTCGTGGCGGAGCAGGATCCCCTCGGGCGCGAGCACCTCGCGAAGTGCGGCGAGCACGTCGTCCCGCATGGTCTCGAGTCCGGCGGAGAGGAATTGGGCGACGAGCCAGCGGTCGTAGCGATCCACCACGAGCGACGGCAGCCCGTCGCCCTCGCCGTGCACCACGCGGTACGCGGTCGCGTCGATGTCCCCGCGTCGCGCGAGGCACTCGGCGATGCGGGCGCGCCACCACGCGGCGTCGACGGGCTGGTCGCCCCGCTCGAGCAGGCGGAGCCGGATCTCCGACGCGGGCGAGTAGAGAGCTTGCCCGATGGAGCGCCCGCGAGGATCGAGGACGCGTACGAGGCCGGGCTCAGCGGGCCCGTCCTCCACTTCGCTTCGATAGATCCAGGGATGGCCTCGGACCCAGCGTTCCGCGCCCCGGCTCGTGACGCGGGCCGTCGTCACGCGCGGTCGGGTCTCAGCACCGTGGCCCCGCGGAGATAGCAATGCTTGATTTCGGCCCGCGTGCGCATCGTGTACGCGTGCACCAGGAGCCGGACGCAGCGGGGGAGAGAGCCGGGGACGGGGATCTCGGTCGAGTGCAGCAGCGCCACGATGTTCCACCCGAAATCCTCTGCGGCGCGCGCGGGAAAGGCGGCGTCGAGGTCGCGGGTGACGGTGAAGAACGCGCTCACGATATCGTCGGGCCGGAGATCGTTGGCCGCGATGACGGCGCGGAGCAGCTCGTCGGTGGCATCGAGAATTTCCGCGGCGTCGTTGCGTTCGACGGTCGTGGCGCCACGGATGCCGTGAATGCGGGGGAGGGGGATCTCGGGCATGCGGCATAATCTAGCGTCGCTCGTGCGGCTCATGGCCGTGACCGACGATGCGCTGGTGGCCGGGCGGGATCTGGTGGCGCTCGCGCGCGCGGCGGAGCTCGGCGGGGCCACGACGCTGCAACTCCGGCTCAAATCGGCGTCGCCACGCGCGCTGGCCGACGCGGCCCGGGCGCTGGTGGCCGCGGTGGCCGTGCCCGTACTGGTGAACGATCGGCCGGACGTGGCGCTTGCAGCGGGGGCGGCGGGCGTGCATCTCGGGCCCGACGATCTGCCGGTGCCGCTCGCACGAAAGATTGCGCCGGCGGGGTTCATCATCGGCGCATCGGTGGGGACCGAATCAGAGGCGGCCGGAGCGGCCGGGGCCGATTACTGGGGCGTGGGTCCCTGGCGCACCACGAGCACGAAGGCGGATGCCGGTGCGGCACTCGGGCCTGACGGATTTCGGCGGATCGTGGCGCTCGCGGGCGGGCGGCCGTGCATCGCGATCGGTGGGGTGCGGCCGGCCGACATGCCGGCAATCCTGGCGAGCGGTGCCGCGGGGATCGCGGCCGCATCGGGCATTTTCGGGGCGGAGGATGTCGAGCGCGCCGCGCGCGCGTACGCAGCCCACGGCCGGGGCACGCACGTCGCGCGCTGATGCACGAAGTCGCGAGCGCCCCGCCAGTGATGCGCCAGCTGACCGGCTACGATCAGCGCGCGGAATCGACGCGCGGCGCTGCGCGCGCGAGCCGGCGCATGCGCGTCACGTTGCGGAGATGCTCGTCGTAGGTGCGGCTGAAGAGGTGGTGTCCGTCCGGCGTGGCGACGAAGTACAGATAAGGCACGTCGGCGGGATAGAGCGCGGCCTCGATGCTCGCCCGGCCCGGCGAGTTGACGGGGCCGGGCGGCAGGCCGCGGTAGAGATAGGTGTTGTACGGCGATTTGATCTGGTAGTCCTTCTCGTACAGCCGCGGCTTCCGATGCCCGGTCTCGAGCAGGATCGCGTACTGCACCGTGGGATCGGCCTGGAGGCCCATCCCGATGCGGAGGCGGTTCCTGTAGACGCCCGCGATGGTGGCACGCTCTTCATCGACCCGCGCCTCGCCCTCGACAATCGATGCCAGCGTCACGGCCTCGAGCTCGGTCATGCCGATGGTGTCGAGCCGCGCGGTCCAGGCAGGCCCCCAGTGCCGCTTGAAGTTTTCGGCGAGCAGCCGCACGAGCTCGCGGGCCGTGGCGCCGACCGGGAGCGAGTAGGTGTCGGGGCTCAGGAACCCTTCGAGCGACGGACCCGGTAGCCCGAGTGCGCGCACCTCGGCCGTGTCACGGGCGGCGGCCACCACGGAATCGGCCGGCAGGCCGAGCCGTCCGGCCGCGAGCGCCGCGAGGTCGGCGATGGTGAACCCTTCAGGCATGGTGAGCCGGGTCGTCGCGGTCCTGCCGGCTGCGAGCGCCGCGAGCACATCGGTGGCGGGAGCGCCGGGCCGGAACTCGTACACGCCCGCCTGCACGCTCCGATCAACCCCTTCGATCCGCGCGACCAGCTTGAACCAGAGCCGGCTCCGCACGATTCCGTGCGCGTGAAGCGAGTCCGCGACGGCGGCAAAGGAGGCGTTGGGGGGGATGGTGATCAGTTGCGGAGAACCGGAGGGGTGGGTGGTGCAGGACGTCAGGACGGTGAGGGCCGCAAAGGAGGCGGTAAGGGCGGTAGAGGCGGTACGGACCCGGCCACCGCCTTTTTTACCGCCCACCAGTCACCCCGGCGCGTCGATAATCCAGATACCCCTGCAACAACACAGCGGCCGCCAGCGCGTCCACTTTTCCCCTCTGCCCCCTGGCCGAGCTTCCCTGCTCCTTCATCACCGACAGCACGCGGGCCGTCGTGTGCCGTTCATCCCAATACGCCACCGTCAGCGCCGCGCGCCGGCCGATCAGCTCGCCGAGCGCGCGGGCCTCGGCGGCGGCGGGGCCCTCGTCGCCTTCAGGCGTAAGGGGGAGGCCGACCACGACGCCTACCGGTTGGCCAGCGCCGATCAACTCGAGGAGACGCGGCATCGGCACGCGCCGTCCGGGGCGGCGCACCAGCGTCTCCAGCGGAGAGGCGAGGATCTGGGACTCGTCGCTCTGGGCGAGCCCGATCCGCACCTCGCCCCAGTCGACGCCGAGAATGCGTCCGGTCGAGGGGATTGCGGCCATGGATGAACAGTACACCGGCCCGGACCCGGTGCCGGGCTGGCGCGTTCGCTACTGCGCCATGGTCGCGAAGAACTCCTTGTTGTTCTTGGTGCGCTTCATCCGCTCGAGGAGGAATTCGAGCGCCTCGACGGGCGGCATGTCGGCGAGGAAGTTGCGCAGCAGGTACACCCGGTTGAGCTCGTCCTTGTCCATCAGCAGCTCTTCCTTGCGCGTGCTGGTGCGCTGGATATCGATGGCCGGGTAGATGCGGCGGTCGGCCAGACGGCGGTCGAGCACCAGCTCCGAGTTGCCGGTGCCCTTGAACTCCTCGAAAATGACCTCGTCCATGCGGCTGCCGGTGTCGATGAGGGCGGTTGCGATGATACTGAGGCTGCCGCCCTTGTCGATGTTGCGCGCCGCGCCGAAGAACCGTTTGGGCTTCTGCAGCGCGTTGGCGTCGACGCCGCCCGAGAGAATCTTGCCCGAATGCGGCACCACCACGTTGTGCGCCCGGGCCAGACGGGTGATGGAGTCGAGCAGGATGACGACGTCGCGCCCGTGCTCCACCAGGCGCTTGGCCTTTTCGATGACCATATCGGCCACCTGCACGTGCCGATCGGCCGGCTCGTCGAAGGTGGAGGAGATCACCTCCGCCTTGACGTTTTCCTCCATGTCGGTGACTTCCTCGGGGCGCTCGTCGATGAGCAGTACGATGAGGACGATCTCCGGATGGTTCTCGCTGATGGCGTTGGCGAGCTTCTGCATCAGGATCGTCTTACCCGCCTTGGGCGGCGCCACGATGAGCGCGCGCTGACCCATGCCGAGGGGCGAGAGGAGATCCACCACCCGCATGGAGAGGTCGCTCGTCTTGCGCTCCAGCCGGATGCGCCGATCGGGGTAGCGTGGCTTCAGGTTGTCGAACGCGATCCGGTGCTTGGTCTTTTCCGGCTCCTCGAAATTGACGCTCTCGACCTTGAGCAACGCGAGATAACGCTCGCCTTCCTTGGGCGGGCGCACCTGGCCCATCACCGTGTCGCCGGTGCGCAGATCGAAGCGCTTGATCTGGCTCGGGCTCACGTAGATGTCGTCGGGGCCGTAGAGATAGTTCCAGTCCTGGCTGCGGAGAAAGCCGTAGCCCTCGGGCAGGATCTCGAGCACCCCTTCGCCGCGAATGACGGTGTCCTGGTCGAGCAGCGACTGCTCGATCCGGAAGATGAGGTCCTGTTTGCGGAGCCCCGAATAGTTCGTGATGTTGAGTTGCTCAGCCAGCGTGTGCAGTTCCGCGACGGATTTCTGCTTCAGCTCAGCGATGTCCACGGACACAACTCCAGGCATGGATTCCCGAGCGGCAGGCCGTCGGGTTCGGGAGGGTGATGCGTTGCGGGACCGGGCGCGCGTGGGTGGCGTTGGTGGCGTACGTCTGTCGTGTGTCAGGGCTGTCGATCAGGACTGCCTATGGTGTGCCCGCGGCGGCCGGATGTGGGCGCCGGAGTGGCTCGGGGAGATGTCTGCAATCGAGGCGCGAAAGGCGCGAAGCGCAAGAAGAAGCGTACGAATGCGCGGCATCGACGCAGATCCAGCAGGGCATCAACTTAGGCGGGCCCGGGTATAGCGTCAAGGGGCGGCCCGGCCGGTGTTGCCCATCTCTCGTGTTCTCCTATATTTGCCGAAACCTCCACCAGTCCGGAAGGCCACGGCGCGCACGCGCGGCGTCCGGCTCCGGCAAGGACCTGCTGATGGCCATTCAGACGGTCCGACCGACGGTCCGGGACCCCCGGGAGCCGGTCGATCACGCGCTCGATCCCCTCCGTATCGCTGGCCAACTCGTCCACTTGTGTCTCACGATTCGCCGCGCCGACGATGGGGCCTGGCGGGGCCGGCTCCGCTTCATCGACGACTCGCGCATCGAGCGGGAGACGGCGGAGATCTTCTGTGCCGCCACGGAAGAGGATCTCTGGCGATCCGTCCGCGAGCTGCGCGAGCACCACGTCCGCGACCTCTACCGCTCCCTCGATTGACGGCTCCGCGGGACGAAGGCGATCGGCTCAAGCGCCTCCGGCACGACCTGTCGAACCCGCTGTCGGCGCTGCTGGCCGAAACCCAGCTCCTGCTGCTCAACGAGGCGCAGCTCGACCAGGAGACCCGGTCCAGCCTGCGGGAGATCGAGGCGCTGGCGATCCGAATGCGGACGATGCTGCGCGAGCTGTGAGCGCGCGGAGCCCGTTCGCCAGATACACGGCGAGCAGGAGCACGCTGGCCCCGCTCACCAGGGCGCGGGGAGCGAGACCCGCGCCGCTGACAGACAGAAAGCCCTCGATGGTTCCAGCCACCGCAAGCAGGACGGCCGACATCCCCACCATCCGGAGCGCGGTCCGCCCGCTCGTGACCAGCGCGTCGGCCCGGCTCAAGTCGCCCGGCGCCACGACGGCGTAGCCGAGCAGGAACCCGGCGGCTCCCGCAATCCAGATCGCCGACAGCTCCAGCACGCCGTGCCCCACCACGAACTCGAGCAGATAACCGAGCAGCCCCTGATTCGCGAAATGTCCGGCGAAGACCCCGAGCGCGAGCCCGTTGTACGCGAGGAGCACGAGCGACCCCACGCCCAGGAAGATGCCGCCGGCGAAGCAGATGAAGGCGATGCGCACGTTGTTGGTGATGATGAACGCCGCCTGCGCGGGCCGCGCGTCCCAGTCCACCTCGACGTACGTCTTGCCCTGGGCGGCGCGGGTCCGCCCCGCGGCGGCGCGCCGGAGCATCGTCTCGGGCACCAGCTCCTCGGCGAGCGCCGGCCGATCGCGGATGAGCCGGTACCCGGCGGCGGCGGGCGCGGCAAAGAGAAGGAAGGCGATGAGCACCGCGCGCCGCTCCGCCAGCACTGCCGCCGGAAACTCCCGCGTTACCAGCGTCCACGTGTCGCGCCACGTCTTCCGCTCATCGCGATAAAGAGCGTTGTGCCCGGCGGCGACGAGCCGCTCGAGCCGGGCGATCGTCGCGGCGTCGGCGTCGTAGGTGCGGGCGCGGGCAAGATCGGCCGCGATTTCACGGTAGCGCGCCGCGAAGTCGGGAAGCTCGTCGGGCCGGAAGCCGTCCAGCCCCTCGCGCGCGGCCCGCTCGGCCAGCGCGTGAAATTCACGCCAGCGCCCCGACTGTCGATCCGCCAACGAGCCCGCGGCGCCGCCCCGCGAGGCGAGCGGGCTGTGCCGCCGCTCGGCCTCCGCCGCGTGCAGCGCGATGAGGCGCTCGGCGAGCGATCCTCCGCGCTCGGGCAGCCGATCCGTGAGGCGGCCGGCGAGTCGCGCCGCGAGCCGCTCGCGCACCTCGGCGGCGAGCGTGCCGGCGCGCTCAGCGAACCCCGAAAGCAGCCGGAACTCGGCCTCGGTGAGCTGCGGGGCCGCGAGCCGATCGGGTGTTATCGATGCCCGGGTGACGCGCGGCGTGCCGGCCTCGAGCGGCCGGTCGCGAACCACGACGGTGCCCGCCACCAGATCACCGAGGCGCTTGGCGCGAGGGTGAAAGGCGGTGAGCAGCATGCCAATGAGATAGGGCGGGGGCAGAAAGTCGGCGGCGCGGAGCAGGTCGCGCACCGCGGCGTCGCCCAGTGTTACGGGGTGGCCGGTGTCGCGCACGACGCGGAGCCCCACCCAGCGCTTGCCCGGCGTCTGCCCGCCCCGGAGTCCCTCGAAGAGGATGAAGTACCCGTTCCAGACGGCGAAGACGATGAGCAGGGGGATCGCGGCAAACCAACCGCCGCGCGGCACGATGCCGGCCGCCGCGGCGAGGAGCGCGAGGCCAACGGCGGCCGCCGTGAGGCCCACGAGCAGCAGGCGGTCGAGCAGGGCCGCGAGCACGCGCGAGCCGAACCCCGCGATCTCCAGATCGAGCACGACGTGCTCGGGGGTCTCGACCTCGAGATGCTGCCGAAAGTCTGACGGCGGCGCGGCGGCCATGACGTGGGATGTTATCGCGGCCGGGCCTCCCGCGGCAGCCATTGACGCCGCATCTTTGACGCGACCGGCCCGCCAGTCATCCGTCATCCGGGAGCGCTTCATGCCGGCCATGGCCCTCCGTCCGCTGTCGCTCGGAGAGATCATCGACACGTCGTTCCAGGTGTACCGCCGGCACTTCGGCACGCTGGCCGTCGTCGTGCTCGTGTGCTACGGCATACCGACGCTGCTGCAAGTGTTCGTGAACACCTCGGGCGGGGCGCGTGAGCATCCGGTGCTCGAGCTGGGCTACCTCGTGCTGGTGACCATGCTCGGCGCGGTCGCCACCGGTGCGACCGTGTTCGTCGTGTCGGAGGCGTACCTGGGCCGTACGATCACGGCCCAGGAGGCGCTCGCACGGGCGGCGCCGTATCTCTGGCGGCTGGTCCTGTCTGCCATTCTGTTCGGGCTGCTGCTGATCATCGGTTTCATCTTCTTCATCGTGCCGAGCATCGTGTTCGCCTGCGGGTTTGCGCTCGTGTGGCCCGCGCTCGTGCTCGAGTCGCTGCCGAGCGCCACGGCGGGGCTGCGGCGGTCCTGGCAGCTCACCCGTGGGGCGAAGTGGAAGGTGCTCGGGCTCTGGGCCCTGCTTTTCCTGATTCTGCTCCTTCCGCTCCTGGCCGTGGGCATCGTGATCGGCGTTGCCGGGGCCATCTTTGCCGCGACCGGCGCGCAGCCCGCGGGCGCGGTCGTCGTGGCCAGCGTGGTCCTCACTTCGCTCGTGCAACTGGCGATCTACCCGCTCTATTACTGCGCGCTCACGATCATCTACTACGATCTCCGGGTGCGGCGGGAAGGGTTCGACCTCGAGCTGCTCGCTTCGACGCTGCAGGTCGCGTGACGCAGGGCGACTCGCTCCAGGCGGTGCTCGACTCGGTCTTTGCCGCACCCGAATATCAGTGGGTAGTGCGGTCCGACCCGTGGCGCTGGCTGCGCGAGGCGCGGGCGCGAGTATACGACTGGCTGCTCGCCCTGCGCGACGGGAATCCGCTCGCCTTCCGGCTGCTGGAACTCGCGCTCGGGCTGGTGTTCGCCGCAGTGCTCGTCTATGCCGGCTACGTGCTCTGGCTCACGCTCCGGCGCGGTGCCCGGGCCGCCGGCGCGGTGCACGCGGACGCGCCGCGCGAGCCGCGGGACGCGGAATGGCACCTGCGCCAGGCCGACGCTGCCGCGGCCGCGGGCCGCCACCGGGATGCGTTCCGGCTCGCGTTCGCCGCGCTTGCGCTCCGGCTCGACTCGCTCGGCCGCGTGCGGTGGGCCGCGAGCAAGACGCCGGCCGAATTTGCGCGCGAAGCGCGGCTCGCCCCGGACGAGCGCGCGCGGCTCCGCACGCTCGTTGCGACGCTCTACCGCGAGCTTTATGGCGGCGCGCCTGCGGGGGCCGACGACTACGCCCGCTGGCGGGCCGCCGCGCTCGGAATCTGGGAGGCCGATGCAATCGCGCCGTGAGGTGCTCGTGGCTGCCGGTGCGATGCTCCTGGCCGCGACGCTCGTCGCCGTGCTTGGCGTCCGATCGAATCGCCGGCCGAGCGATGACCCGCGCCGCTCGACCTATCTCTCGGGTCCGAACGGCGCGCGTGGAATGGCGCAGGCGCTCGGGCGTCTCGGTGTGCGCGTCGTGCAACTCAGGCAGAATCCCGCGTGGCACCTCCAGGAAGCAGCGGTCAGGCCGGGTGCTGTGCTCGCGGTGCTCGGGCCGCAGTACCCGCTCACGCCATCGGAGGGCATCGCGCTCGCGACTCTGCCCCACGGCGTCTCAGCGCCCGATCTGCTGCTCGCCGGAATCGAGACGAACGCCGCGATGCGGTGCTTCGGATGGCGCGCGGAGCGTCGGAGCAGTCGAGGCGCCGCCTGGGTGCAGGGGCAGACCAGGTCGCTCGACGTCGAGGCCGTGCTCATGCAGACGCGGCGCCGCGTGATCCGTGACTCTTCCGGCGCGGCGGACGGCGTCACGACGGAGTGCCGGGTCCCGGACGTATCGCGGGAGGAGATGCTGCTCGTGGCGGGCAACGGTACGGCGGCAGGGGCCGCCGCAGCGGTGCGCCTCACCGTCACGGGCGGCCGCACGATCACGCTCGTGGCCGATGACGAGCTGTTCAGCAATCGCGCGCTGCGCGACGACGGCACGGGCCCGTTCGTGCTGCGCCTCGTCGCCGGCCGCTATGACCGGATGCTGGTCGACGAGTACCACCAGGGATTCGGACCATCGGGCTCGCTCTGGCGGGCGGCGCTCGGATGGAGCAGCGAGTCGCCGTGGGGCTGGGCGCTCTGGCAGCTCGCCGCGGTCGGGCTCATCGCGCTGGCGGCGGCGAGCCGGCGGTTCGGTCCGGTGCGCGGAGGCATCGATCGGCGGCGCCGCTCGCCGCTGGAGCACGTGCGCGCGCTGGCTACGGCCCTCGCCGCGGCGCGCGGGCACGATCTCGCCGTACGGCTTCTGGTGCAGGGATTGAGGCGGCGCATCGCGGCCGGCGCGCCGCCCGGCGCGGCGCGGTCGCTCCGGGCCGATCCGCGCCCGTGGCTCAGCACCGCCGAGGCGCGCGCGCGCACCGCCCGCGGCCGGAGCGCAGCGCAGGAGCTCACCGCATTGCTCGATCACCCGCAGTCCGCCGCCGGCGTGCTGCGGGCCGCCGATCTCGCGGAGGACCTATGGACGGACCTGACGCCGAGGTAGTCGCGCAGGCGGCCGGCGCTCACGCGCTCGCCCAACAGCTCGGCGGCGTGGTGCTCGGCCAGGAGGCGGCGATCCGCGACGCGGTGGCCGCGCTCATCGCGCGCGGCCACGTGCTGCTCGAGGGCGTGCCCGGCACGGCAAAGACGCTCCTTGTGAGGAGCCTGAGCCTCGCCCTTGGCCTCGAGTTCCGCCGGATCCAGTTCACCCCCGATCTCATGCCGAGCGATATCACCGGCGTGAGCCTGCTGGCGGGGCCCGCGAGCTTCGCGTTCCGTCCGGGGCCGATTTTCGGCGATCTCGTGCTCGGCGACGAGATCAACCGCGCGCCGGCCAAGACCCAGGCTGCGCTGCTCGAGGCGATGCAGGAGCGGAGCGTCACGGTGGATGGAACTACGCATCCGCTCTCCAGCGCCTTCACGGTATTCGCGACGCAGAATCCGGTCGAGTTCGAGGGAACCTACCCGCTGCCCGAGGCCGAGCTCGATCGCTTCCTGGTGAAGGTGGTACTCGACTACCCCGCGGTGGAAACCGAGCAGGCGATCCTGGCACGGGTGCTCGACGGCTTCGAGGCGGACGACCCGGCGAGTTACGGCATCGGCGCCCCGCTCGAGCGAGGCACGCTCGACGCGTTGCGGCGCGCGGCCCGCGCGGTGCGAGCGGCGCCGCCGATCCTCGCCTACATCACCGCGATCGTGCGGGCCACGCGCGCGGCGCCGTCGCTCACGCTCGGCGCGTCGCCGCGGGGCGGCGTGGCGCTGCTCAAGGTGACGCAGGCGTCCGCGCTGCTCGAGGGGCGGGACTACGTGGTGCCCGACGACGTGAAGGCGATGGCGCTCGCGGCGCTCCGCCACCGGGTGAGCGTGGCGCCCGAGCTCGAGCTCGAGGGTGTCACGGCCGACAGCGCGCTCCGCGCCATTCTCGACCAGGTCGACGCGCCCGCATGAGGCCGCTTCCGTCCCGGCGGTGGTTTGCCGTAGCGGCGGCGCTCGCGGCGGTGGGCCTCGCGGGGTTCATCTGGCCGGCGGCGCTCGTCGCGATGGTACTGCTGGATGCCGCCTGGGTCGCGGCACTCCTGCTCGACGGCTGGTGGGCGTATCGGAGTCTCCCGCTCGAGGTGGAGCGCGAGCCGCCGGCCGCATTCGCGGTGGGCCGCAGCATGCCGGTGCGCTACCGCTGGCGCCATGGCGCGCAGCGCGCGCTCACCGTGCTCGTGCGCGAGACCCCGCCACCCCCGCTCGGCGCCGCGTGGCCCACTCGACGGCTGCACCTCGTGCCGGGCACGGTGACGCGCGAGGTGCTCGACGTCGTTCCCGCGCACCGTGGCCGCGGCACCGGCGGCGAGCTTGCGGTGCGCGTGCTCGGGCCGCTCGGGCTTGCGTGGTGGCAGACCTCGATCGTGCGCCCGTGGCGGGCGACGGTGTTTCCGAGTCTCGCCGCCGCGTCGACGCGCGCGCTCCCGCCCTCGGCGCGCCGGCGCCGCGAGGCCGGCCTCAGGAATCGGCGGCTGCCGGGCGAAGGACGTCTTTTCGAGGGGCTCCGCGATTGGGTGCCCGGCGATGACACCCGGCTCATCGATTGGAAGGCGACGGCGCGGCGCGGGAAGCCAATGGCGCGCCAATTCGAGGACGAGCGGCGCGAGCAGGTGCTCCTGGTGATCGACGCGGGGCGGCTGCTCACTGCGGAGGTCGACGGTGTGCCGCGGCTCGAGACGGTGGTGCAGGCCGCGCTTCGGCTGGCGCACGCGGCGGTCGAGCACGATGACAACATCGGGCTCATGGTGTTCGCCGACGCGGTCGAGCGCTTCGTGCCACCGGCGCGTGGGCGGCGGGCGTTGCGCGCGGTGGTCGAGGGGCTCGCCGCCGTGGAAGGGCGCCTCGTCGAGTCGGATTATCCAGGCGCGTTCCGCTTCCTAGCCGCGCACAACCGGCGGCGGGCACTCACCGTGCTCTTCACCGACGTGATCGATCGCTCGGCGAGTGCCGCGCTGGTGACGCAGGCGGCGACGCTCCGGCCGCGCCACGTGCCGGTGGCGGTGACGCTGCGCGACGCCGCGCTCGAGCGCACCGCGGCCGCGCGGCCCGCCGCGACGGCGGCCGCCTTCGAGCGGGCGGCCGCCGAAGAGCTGCTGCTGGCGCGCGAGGAGGCGCTGGCCGAGATGCGCGGGCGCGGATTGATCGTGCTCGATGTGCCGGCTGCCGGGGCGGCGGACGCCGTGGTGGAGCGTTATCACCAACTCAAGCGGCGGGCCGTGATCTGACCTGAGCGCGCCGGCGGGTCGGGCCAGGCGGCGGACCGGGCCAGGCGGCGGGGCGAGTTACGCGGAGAGCGGCAGTCCTGCGAGATCGGGAAACGCGGCGGCGAACGCCTCCACCGCGTCGGCATCGAGCTGCACGCCGGCCACTCGCCGAAGCTCGGCCAGCGCCTCGCCGGGCGAGCGCGACTCGCGATAGGGCCGGCGCGTCGTCATTGCGTCGAACGCATCGGCCACCGCGACGATGCGAGCCTCGATCGGGATGTGGGTGCCGATGAGCCCGTCGGGAAAGCCGCGGCCATCGATGCGCTCGTGGTGCGAGCGGACGATCCGGAGCACGGCGGGTGATTCGCGGGCGAGTGGCGACAGCATGCGCTCGCCCAGGACGGGGTGCTCGCTCATCTGGCGGAACTCATCGGCCGTGAGGGTGCCCGGCTTGTGCAGCACCGCTTCGCGGGTGCCGATCTTGCCGATGTCGTGCAGCTCGCCGCCCAGCCGGATGCATTCCAGTTCCGGGCCCTCGAATCCGAGCCCGCGCGCGGTACGGACCGCGTAGCGGCTCACCCGGATCGAGTGCCCGCTGGTGTACGCGTCCTTGGCTTCGAGCGCGCGAGCCAGCATCTGCACGCCCTCCAGAAACAACTCCTGGATCCGCTGGGCCTGGGCCTGCACCTGGTGCTCGAGGTGCGCCTGGTAGAACCGGTTCTGCATCACGAGCGTGCGCTTCTCGAGCGCGCGCGTCACCCGCGCCCGCATCTCGCCCACCGTGACCGGCTTGAGGAGAAAATCCGCGGCGCCGAGGTGGAGGCATTCGACCGCGACGCTGGTCTCCGCCATGCCGCTCAGCATGAGCACCGCGGTGTCCGGATGCTGGCGCCTGAGCTCCACCAGGAGGCCCATGCCGTCGAGCCCGGGCATGCGCAGGTCGGAGATCACGAGCGGCAACTCGCCGGTCTGGCTCAGGAGCTCGAGCGCATCAGTCCCCGAGGCCGCTTCGAGGCAGGTGAATCCCTGGCTTTCGAGGATGCGGATGATCGACCGCCGCACCACCGGCTCGTCATCGACAACGAGGCAGCGCGGGCCCTTCCCGCGGGCATCCGCGCCGGCGCCGTTCGCGTCAGGCCAATCGGGTTGGCTGGGTTCGATCATGTCGCCTTTCCGTTCCGCGTTGCATGGTAGACACGCTGTACCGCAATGTCCACCACCGCGCTCACGCGCTGGACTCGCGGTGGGCGGTGCGGTCGCCAGGCGCACGCCCCGGGGCCGATGCGCGGCGCGGCGCCCGGCGCGCGGTCGGCGCATCGAGCACTTCGCGAACGCGCCGGGCGAGAGTCTCCGGCGAGAACGGCTTCTGGAGGAACGGCGCGCCGGCCGCCAGCAGCCCGCGCCGTGCGATTTCGTCGTCGGTATATCCGGAGGTGAAGAGCACGGGAAGGCCGGGCTCGAGGATCGCAAGGCGTCCCGCGAGCTCCGGCCCTCCCATGCGCGGCATTACGACGTCGCAGAGGACCAGATCGATGGTGTCCGGCGCCGAGCCCACGAGCGCCAGCGCGGCAACGCCGTCGGCGGCCTCGCGCGTGGCGTAGCCCTGGCCCTGAAGAAAGCGGCAGGCGAAGTCGCGCACGACGTCCTCGTCCTCGACCACCAGCACGACCTCGCCCTGGCCGCGGGGCGGCGCGGGGGCGGCGACCCAGGTGACCGGCGCACCGCTCTCCGCCACCTGCGGCAGATACACCTTGAGCGTGGTGCCCTGCCCCGGTTCGCTGTAGAGCCAGATGTAGCCGCCGCTCTGCTTCACGATGCCGTACGCCGTCGAGAGACCGAGCCCGCTGCCCTGACCCACGGGCTTGGTGGTGAAGAACGGCTCGAACGCCTGCGCCTGAGTCGCGGCGTCCATACCGTGGCCGGTGTCGCTCATCGCGAGCCGCACGTAGGGACCGGGGCGGACTTCGGTGCCGGGGTGGCGGTGCGCGTAGTCTGCGCCGAGCACGACCGTGGACGTCTCGAGGGAGAAGCGGCCGCCGCGCGGCATCGCGTCGCGCGCATTGAGCGCCAGGTTGAGGAGCACCTGCTCGAGCTGCGCCCGGTCGGTCTGCACGAGGCCGATCTGCGGCGAGAGCTGGAAGAGGCACTGCCGGTCCTCGCCCATGAGGCGGCGGAGCACCGATTCCATGTCCAGCAGCACGGCGCTGAGATCGAGCACCTGCGGCTGGAGCAACTGGCGGCGGCTGTAGGCCAGGAGCGAACGGCTCACCTCCGCCGCGCGCTCGGCCGCGCGGGCGATCTGCGCCACGTCGTCCGCCCGCTGGTCCGGCGCTTCGAGCCCGTGCTCCAGGAAGGTGCAGAAGCCGAGGATCACCGTCATCATGTTGTTGACTTCGTGGGCGACACCGCCCGCCACCCGACCGATGGCCTCCATCCGCTGCGCCTGGCGCAGATGCTCGCCGATGCGGCGCTGCTCGGTGCGGTCCCGAACCACGAACGCGGCCGCGAGTACGCGGCCGGTCCGCGCGTCCCGAATGCCGAACGCACTGCAGTCCACCTCGCTCAACTCGCCGGACGCGGCGTGACGCAAGCGTCCCTCGAACTCGCGCCGTTCACCCGCCGCGACCGCCGGCAACACCTCGGTCTCGAGCGCGAGCCGCGTCGGCTCGTCCCACAGCTCGCCGAGGTGCGCGTCGCCGGCCGGCCGCTCGGCGCCGAGCCCGGCCAGCGCGCGGCCGGCGCGGTTCAGGTAGAAGAGGCGCCAGTCGAGCGTCGCCATCGCGATGCAGTCGCCGCTGCTCTCGACCAGCGACACGAACTTCTGTACGTCCTCCTCGGCGCGGACGCGGGCGGAGACGTCGGTGGCGAGCACGAGGCGGGAACGGCGGTCGCCGAAAATCAGCTCCTGCGAGGTGATGTCCACCTCGATCGGGGTGCCGTCCTTCTTCCAGTGGCGGAACCTGCCGCCGACGGTAATGCCGGGCCCGCGGCTTCGGAGCGCGTCGGTCAGGTAGGCGTGCTCATCGGGCGGGCGCACGTCGCGGATCGTCATCGCTAGAAATTCCGCGCGGCTCCAGCCGTAGTGCGCGACCGCCGCCGGGTTTACGTCGACGAACCGCAGCGTCTCGAAGTCGTAGACCCACATCGGGGTCGGATTGCGATCGAAGAGGCTGCGGTAGCGGCGCTCGCTCTCGCGCAGCTCCGCCTCGGTGCGCTTGCGCTCGCCGATGTCCATGACGAAGCAGGCCCACTCCAGCGGCTCGCGCTCGGTGACCGCGCCGCCGATCAGAATCGGCACGCGCACGCCGTCCTTGCGGATGTACTCCTTCTCGAACGGCCGGCAGACGCCGGTGGCGAGCAGCTCGCGGAGCGCTGCCTCGTCGCGCTCGGCGTACTCGGGCGCCAGAATGTCGGTCCAGCGGATGCGGCCGGTATGCATCTCGTCGCGGGTGTAGCCGATGAGCTGGAGGAAGGCGTCGTTCGCCTCGAGCACCCGCTCGGGGTTGGCCACGAGCACGCCGATCACGCCGGACTCCGCCAGCGCGCGGAAGCGGGCTTCGCTCTCCCGGAGCGCCGCCACCAGCCGGTCCCGCTCGGCCCGGCGCCGGCGCTCGGCGGTGACATCGCTGATGAGGGCGCCGACCCACTCCGGCCGGCCGCGCGGGCCCCGCACCGGGTAGACGTTGGCGAGATAGTGGCGACCGCCTTCCCGCTCGGTACTCTCACCCCGAAGCTCCACGCCGAGCACGGTCTCGCCGGTGGCGAGGACACGCCGGAGCGTGGGCTCGATCGCGGCGGCGATGCCGGGCGGCAGCAGCTCGCGCACCGGCCGGCCTATGTGCGCCTCGGGCGGGCGGCCGGTGAACTGGGCCAGCGCATCGTTCACCCGGACGAAGCGGAGATCGCGATCGGCGAACGCGATGCCGATGGGCGTCGCGGCGAGAGCGGATTCGAGCATGGTGGGGAGGGGGACCGCGGCGGGGTCGCCGGCGGTGCGATCGCCCGCGGCGGCACCGGCCGCGCGGCGAGTCAGGAAGCCGCGCAGCCACCAGGCGGCCGCTGCCGCGGCCACGGCCGCGAGAGCGACCGCAGCAACCCACTGCCAGGGCCACGCGGCAACCGGGTCGAGCATAGAAACCACGTCACCGGGAAGAGGCCGGCCCGAGATCGAGACGGTCAGCGGCTGGTTGCGCCGCGAACCTTGCCGCTCCGCACGTCCGCCAGCTCAGCCCGGCAGCGGGGTGCGTTGCGCGTATTCTCGCTCGGTGTCCAGTCGCCGCCGGCGACCCTTATGTAGGAGCAGAACTGCACCACCATGGGGCGGCCTTCGCGGTCGATGCACTCGGGCCATGGGGTGGCCGTCGCCGCATCTTTCCAGGGGCCGCGCGTCTTGAGCACCTGCTGGCAGCCCGGGGTCATCGCACCGACGGATACGTGAGCGGGTGTGGTGAGGAGCGTCACGTCGGGCCGCGCGCGACGCGCCTCCGCGGCGGGCGCCCGCTCAGCGCTGCGCCGCGCCCGGCTCGAATCGGCGGCGACCGCCGCGCTCGAATCCACCGTGCTCGTGTCCGTCGCGGCAGGAGCAGTGGGCTCAGGGGCCGCCGGCGGCGCCGTCTCGGGCACGCCGTACGGGTTACTGATCCACTCGACCGCCTGGTCTTCCGCCCGATGGCTCAACCAGAGCACCGCCACGATGGCGATGGCGCCCCCACCAGCAAGCACCCACCAGAGACGATCCCAGTGCTTCTTTCGCGGTGACCGCGGCGGCCGCATGCGAACATGATAGTCACGCGCCGCGGCCGCCGCCACGGCTTACTGCGTTCCCTTGCTCACCTCGGTCGCCTGGTGCTCGAAGAGCGGCAGGTACTCCCCGTAACCCTCTTCCTTGAGCTTCGATGCGGGGATGAAACGGAGCGCCGCGGAGTTCATGCAGTAGCGGAGTCCGGTGGGCTTGGGCCCATCGTCGAAGACGTGACCCAGGTGGGAATCGGCGTGGGCCGACCGGACCTCGGTGCGCACCGAGAAGAGATGGCGATCCTCGCGGGTCGCGATGTTCTTGGGCTCGAGCGGCCGGGTGAAGCTCGGCCAGCCGGTGCCCGACTCGAACTTGTCGAGCGAGCTGAAGAGCGGCTCGCCCGAGACCACGTCCACGTAGATGCCCGGCTCGTGGTTGTCCCAATACGCATTGTGGAAGGCCGGTTCGGTGCCTTCGCGCTGCGTCACCTTGTATTGCTCCGGCGTGAGCCGCTGTTTGAGCTCGGTGTCGGAGGGCTTGTGAAAGTTCATCGCATTCCATCCTTCGGCCACGGCGTGGCCGGTTGCCAGTGTCCGTGTCTCAGCCGGAGTTTGCGCGGCCGCGGTGGCGGTCAATCCCGCCAGCAGGCTCAACGCGAGCGCGACCCGCTTCATCGACTTGCCTCCATGCTGGGCGCGTCGTTGCCCCACAATTGCTTGAGGCGCTGGTCACGTCCGCAATTCCAGCGATAAAACTTATAGCGGACCGGATTCTTCCTGTAATAGTGCTGGTGATACTCCTCGGCCGGGTAGAAGGTCGAGGCGGGCACGACCTCGGTCACGATCGGCTTGTTGAACCGATGCGACTGGTCCAGCGCTTCCTTTGACGCCTCGGCGAGCCGGTGCTGCTCCTCACCGTGGTAGAAGATGGCAGAGCGATACTGGGTGCCGTGGTCGCAGAACTGCGCATTCGAGGTGAGCGGATCAATGTTGTGCCAGAACACGTTGAGCAGCGTCGAGTAGTTGATCTTGCTCGGGTCGTAAACCACCTGAACCGATTCGGCGTGCCCGGTCCCCCCGTCCGACACTTCCTCGTACGTCGGATCCTTCGTATGGCCTCCGGTGTAGCCCGAGGTGACCGAGATCACGCCTTCCAGTTGGTCGAACGGATGCTCCATGCACCAGAAGCAGCCTCCGGCGAAGGTGGCGGTCTCCAGGGTGTCGGGCAAACCCGAGGGTCGGGCGGACGCCGGTCCGCCCGCGGGGGGAGTTCGGGCGGATCCGAGGGCGGCGAGGGCGAGGACGGCGGTGATCATGGGCTTCATGGGCGCTCTGGCTGGAAGAGAAGTACATCCGACCCTCAGTAACGACACGCGCCTCAGTAACGACACGCGGCGGCGATCGGTTCCGTCGGGGCCGCCGGCCGCAGCATCCTCGGCCCAGGCTCAGATGGGCAGGTCTTGCAGGGCCAGGCTGCTCTCCATTTCGGCATCCATCAACTTGCGGAGCTCCATCAGCCGCAGCGCGTAGGCCGCGAGCGCCCGATCGACCTCGGTCTCAGGCTCCCAGCGGGGCACGGGTTTGGACTTGCCGTTCTCGTCGAGCGCCACGAACACGATCACGCAGTGGCCGGTCCGGTGCCGCGCGGTCGTCTTGGGGTCCCGGCTGTAGACGTCCACGGCGACATGTACGCTGGTCTTCCCGGTATAGATGACGAGCGCGCGCAGCTCGACCAGGTCGCCCACCTTGATGGGCCTGATGAAGTGGATTCCGCCGACATATACGGTAACGCAGTAGCCGCCGGTCCAGCTCGCCGCGCAGGTGTATCCGGCCTGGTCGATCCACTTCATCACGGCGCCGCCATGGACCTTCCCGCCGAAATTGACGTTGGTGGGGTCGGCCAGGAAGCGCAGGGTCACGTGGCGGGGTCGAGTCACGGGTGGCTCCGTTCCGGGAGGCGGTGGTCGAATGTCGTCGAAAGCTTGGGGACGCATCCGGTGGCGTCAATCCGGGTCTCCGGTCTTGACGGATGCCCCCTCGCCACATTATGTGGCCAAGGGCCCCTCGCGCGCTCCGCGAGCGGAAGCGCAGCGGGCCCGGGCGATCCGAACTCCCTCGGTCGTGCGGCGTGCAGCAATTTGGGACGGCAGGAGTTGGGCTGTGGCGGTGGATGTAGCGGTGCTACTGGTGAGGGACTGAAGATGCCTCGCCGGCCTCCAGCCATTCTGGACGTGATTCAGGCGGTCACCGATGTGGCGCCTTCCCACCCGGAGGTAGCTGTCTGGTGGTACGCGCGCGCCGCTAAGCCGGGCGCGCCCATTCAGCTAGCGCTCGAGCCCCGGCAGGACAGCCGGCCCGATACGGACGGCATCGGTGCCGCTCTTGCCACCCGGCTTGGGGGCACCGCTGTCGTACTCCGCCTGCTCCACGGCGGTTCCGGGTCGGAGGGGCTCTACCGCGTGCTCACCGCCCGCGACGGGCCCGCCGCCCCGGCGGGAGGGACGTGAGCCAGTGCACGTCCCGATCGAAGGCCTCGCCTTTCTGGCCTACCTCGATTCACTCTTCGTTGAAGGGAGCGCGCGCCAGGTTGCGCCGCTCCGCGAGCCACCGGACACGCTGAACCGGCTCCACGCCCAGGCGATGCGCGAGCATGCACGAGAGCGCGCGTTGCTCGCGTGGGCGGACGGCGCGTGGAGCGCCATGCCGGATTGGCGCCTCGACCGCCAGATCATTCGATTGGCCCTCTACCTCAGCGAACGCCTCGACGTCGAGGCCGGCCAACGCATCGCGATCGTGTCGGAGCTCCGGCCCGAGTGGCTGGTGGCCGACCTCGCCGCGCTCGGCCTGGGCGCGGTGTCGGTCGCGATCGACCCGCGGGCCGAAGCGGACGAGCTGGCGGCCGCGCTCTCCGACGCGGCACCGAGCGTGACGTTCATGTCGACGGCCGCGCGGGAACGGCTCGAGAGCCTCGACGGACGCGCGCCGGCCTACGGCCAACCAGTGGCGATCGATGCCGTGGCCGCGCGCGAGGGCACCGTCCCGCTCCAGGCGATGCTGGAGCTGGGCGGAACGCTCGACACTCCCGAGCGGGCGCAAGCCTACCGCGCCGCCGCCCGCGCTCTGCCCGCGGAGCGGCCCGCGATCCGGCACTACCGAAGGTCGCCGAAAGGTGGATGCGACCGGATCGATCTGACCCAAGGCCAGGTGATCGAGCGGATCACGGCGATCTGGCGCGCCGACCCGGCCCACCCCGGCGACGTCGCCTACGTGAGCGATCCGGCCGCCTCGCTCACCGCCCGACTCGCGCTCTACGCCTGCCTGGGCGACGGCTACACCACGACCGCACTCGGGCCCGCCGAGGGCGACGCGGGCCATCTGGCCGAGCTGCGTCCCGCCCGCGTCGTCGCGCCCGCTCGTTTGCTCGCGACCGCGGCGCGTGATGCCGGCCGGTCCGCCGATGTGGAGCGCGCTCACGCCGAGCGCAAGCCGAGGCGCGGCTGGCTCGGTCGCGCCGCACGGCGCGCTCCGCCGCTCGAGAGCGGCAGCGGGCTGCGTGAAACCCTGGGCAATCGGGTGCGGTGGATCGCGTCCACTGACCCGCTCGATACCGCGCTCGCCGCCCGGCTCGCCGCCGTCGCGGCATTGGCGCCGCAGTTGTCATGAACTTGGGAGGGGAGGAGGTGCAGTATGAATGAATTACTGGCCGGGGCCGTGAGGGAACTTGCGAACGCGGGCTGGGGGACGTTTCAGGCCGTCAACACCCGTATCCCTGAGCATGCGTCGATCCAGCCGGGCTGGGCGCCGGCACCGCTGCCCAAGACTCGGCAGCGCTCCAAGCCGCCGCTCGGGTGGCCGCGGCAGACCGATTCGCTCTGCCCGCGCTGCGTGGTGGAAACCCGGACCGCGATCCTCGCCGGCGAGCGCGACCTGTCCGAGCTGGTGCAGGGACATATGGGCGAGATCAAGGCCACGATTCTCGAGGAGAACGGCCGCATTCTCATGCGCAAGCGATGTCCGCTCCACGGGGAGTTCGAGGACACGCTCTCGATCGACCCCGACATGCAGCGGATCATCGAGGCTCGCTACTACGGCCGCGATTTCGCCACCGCGGGCGACGCGCTGATCCACCGCCACGGCAGCTCGACCATCCGCTACGGCCGCGGCGCGGTGCTCACGATCGACCTCACCAACCGCTGCAACATGATGTGCAACCCGTGCTTCATGGATGCGAACCAGGTGGGGTACGTGCACGAGCTCACGCTGGACGAAGTGAAGCAGATCCTCGACGACTCGATCTCCTTCAAGCCCCGCCGCCAGATGTCGGTGCAGTTCTCGGGCGGCGAGCCCACGATGTCACCGCATTTCCTCGAGGCCTGCCGCTACGCCAAGGAGCTGGGCTATTACGGGACGCAGGCCGCGTCCAACGGGATCCGGTTTGCGCTGGAGCCCGAGTTCGCGTTCCAGGCCAAGGAGGCGGGGCTCGACCTGGTGTACTTCCAGTTCGACGGCGTCACCAACGCGGCCAACAGCCACCGTCACATCAGCAACCTGTTCGACGCCAAGCTCATGGCGATCGAAAACCTGGCGGCGGCGGGCATCGACATCACGCCGGTCACCACCGTGGTGAACACGGTGAACGACACCCAGGTGGGCCCGATCCTCCAGTTCATGATCGACAACTGCGAGCGGATGAGCGCGGTGTCGTTCCAGCCGGTCTCGTTCACCGGTCGCGACGAGGGGATCAGCGACGAGGATCGCCGGCGGCAGCGCTACACGATCTCGCACCTGGCCCACGAGCTCAAGCGGCACTTCGACGGGCGCATCGATCCGTATCGCGACTGGTACCCGCTGGGCTCGCTCGGCGCCTTCACCTGGCTCGCGGACCATCTGCGCGGGCCCGAGGTCCAGTTCGGCGGGCTGTCCTGCTCCTGCCATCCGAACTGCGGCTCGAGCGTGTTCCTCATCGCCAACAAGCGGACCAAGGCGTGGGCGCCCGTCACCCAGTTCTTCGACGTGGATCGCTTCGTTCAGGACGTCGCCGTCATCTGCGACACCTCGCGCGGCCCCTCGGCCACGCTCACGCAGGTGGCGCTGGCACTGCTGCGCAACTTCGACCAGCGGAAGGCGCCCGCGGGGCTCTCGGTGATCGACCTGCTCAAGGTGTTCAACCGGAAGACCAACGGTGCGCTCATGGCGGGCAAGCGGCCGACCACCGACTGGAAGCTGCTCTGGGTGGGCGGCATGTGGTTCCAGGACCTCTGGACCTACGACTTCCGCCGCACCGAGATGTGCGTGATCCCCTACGCCACGCAGGAGGGCGAGATCTCCTTCTGCGCCTACAACACCGGGGTGGGCTGGCGGCAGATCGTGGAGAACATGCACATGGTGGCGAACACGAAGGATTGGTTCCACGAGCGCGGCCGGCACAAAATCTATGCGGGCAATCGGGCGATGGACCTTCCGTCGCGCGCGCTGCCGCTGCTCGACGCGCACGCGGCGCCCGGTGCGAGCGGAGAGGGATGCGGGTCAGGCTGCGGCTGTCACTGAGCCGCGGGTGAGGCGAGCCGCTCCGCGAGGAACGAGCGGGAGCGGTCCACCCAGGGCGCCTTGCCGAATCCCGACGGCACGAACCCGGGCCGGGCATGCGTCCCCGAGTACTTCAGGAACGACTTGGGGTCGCGCAGCTCGCGCGCGGCCTTGAGCACGCGCCGCACGGCAAAGCTCTTCCCCTCGAGCACGAGCTTCGTGAGGTTGCGCACGGCCGGCCAGGTGAGGCGTGCGTTGGCGTCCATGCGGCAGTAGAGTCCGGCAAACCGCTCGTAGAACCGGTCCGGAGAGAGCTTCGACGGGAGCACCAGGTGCATCACGTCGAAGAGGCTGTAGTCGTCGGTGATGAGCCGGTCCTTGTGGCTTTCCCAGAGCTCGGTGCCCGGGAGCGGTGTGAGGATGGTGAAGGTCGGGCAGGGGAGCTCGAGCAGGCTCAGGAACTCCTCCAGCCGGTCGAAGTCCTCCTCGCCCCAGGCGGGATCGGTGATGAGCGAGGTCATCGGGGTGATGCCGTGGCTCCGGAGGATCTCGATCGCCTCCAGGTTCGTCGCCGCGCCGCCTTTGGTCCGCTTCCGGATCGCATCGAGCCCGTTGTCGTCCACCTTTTCGATGCCGAGAAAGACCGTCTTGAGTCCGACCTCCTTCCAGAGGGCGAAGAGGTCGCGGTATCGCACGATGAGATCGGCGCGGGTCTCACACGAGTAGTGCTGCCGGAGGTGCGCGTCCCGGATCCGATGGCCCAGCTCCTCGTACGCGTCGTGCTGGAGAAAGGCGATGTCGTCGGTGAAGAAGATCCGGTCCTCACCGAGCGCGCGCACCTGCTCCAGGTCCTGGACGATGCGCTCGGGCGACCGGCGCCGCGCGCGCCGCTGGTAGAAGACCCAGATGCTGCAGAAGTTGCAGTCGAATGGGCACCCGCGCGACGTCTCGACGCAGGCCGACGGCGTGTCGAAGGCATGGTGATACCGGCGCCGGTAGCGGAGCGTGAGCCGGCGGTCGGGGAGGGGCAGATCGTCCAGGCTCGTCGCGTGGGTGCGCTGCTTATACCCGCTGGCGCGGTTGTCGAGCGTGAGCACGCCGGGAACGGTCGCGGGATCGTCGCCGCGCTCGAGCGCGTCGGCCAGCTCGAGGCCGGTCCACTCGCCCTCGCCGATCACGACCGCGTCCACTGGCGAGCCCGCGAAGAGGAAGTCGCCGGGAATCAGCGAGGCGTGGTGGCCGCCGACGAACACGGGGGTGCCGGGGATCGTGGCCTTGACCGTCCGCGCGGTCCAGAGCGTCGAGTACACGTCGGTGGTAAAGCCGCAACTGATGCCGACGGCATCGGGCCGCCGTCGGGTGAGGGCCGAGTGGAGTGCCGACGCGCGGTCGAGGCGGAGGTCGATGAGCTGCACCTCGTGATCATGGAGCTTGAGAGCGGCTCCCACGCACTCGAGCCCGAGGGGCTCGACCATGAGGATGCGGGTGAAGCCGAATCGGGTTCCCTGGGGTGGCTGTATGAGCAGCAAGCGCATGCGCTGAGTCCTCCGCGGCGATCCCGGCCGCGGTGAACGATGCGTCGTCAGCGCGCAGCGGGAGTAGGTCCCGCTGCATCTGTCATCCGAGGTTCTTCCGGCTGGCCGTCGCGCGGGCAATTCCAAAGTCCAACATGGGAAGAATGCCGGTTTCTGGCCAGTCCCCGGATTCCCAAGCTTCGGCGCAGGCTCGGCGATGGGCTGGCGCGCCATCCCCATGGGGCGCTACGATGGGCTGCACGCGCAGGTGCGGGCAGCAGTGTCACTGAGATAGGGAGGCAACAGCCGATGGAGCAGCGTAAGCTCGGGTCCCAGGGCCTTGGCGTTTCCGCCATGGGGCTTGGTTGCATGGGCATGTCCGATTTCTACGGCGTGCGTGATGACCGGGAGTCCATCGCCACGATCCACCGCGCCATCGAGCTTGGCATCGATTTTCTCGATACCGCAGACATTTACGGGCCCAACACCAACGAAGAGCTGGTGGGTCGGGCCATCCGAGACCGCCGCGACCGCGTGGTGCTCGCCACCAAGTTCGGCAACGTGCGCAAGCCCGACGGCACGTGGGCCGGTGTGAACGGCCGCCCCGAGTACGTGCGCCAGGCGTGCGATGCATCACTGAAAAGACTGGCCGTGGATCACATCGACCTCTACTATCAGCATCGGGTCGACCCTACGGTGCCGATCGAAGAGACGGTGGGCGCCATGGGGGAGTTGATCCGCGCCGGCAAGGTGCAGTATCTCGGACTCTCGGAGGCGGCGCCGGCCACCATCCGGCGCGCGCAGGCCGCCCACCCGATCAGCGCGTTGCAGACCGAGTATTCGCTCTGGAGCCGCGACCCGGAGGATGAGATCCTGCCCACCTGTCGCGAGCTCGGCATCGGCTTCGTCGCGTACAGTCCGCTCGGCCGTGGATTTCTCTCGGGGCAGATTCGCACGCCGGAGGACCTGGCCGAGGGCGACTGGCGCCGCAACCATCCGAGGTTTCAGGGCGAGAACTTCCAGAAGAATCTCGAGCTGGTGACGCGCATCGAGGAGATGGCGGGGAAGAAGCGCTGCACCCCGTCGCAACTGGCGCTCGCGTGGGTGATGGCGCAGGGCGAGGACATCGTGCCGATTCCGGGCACCAAGCGGGTGCGCTATCTGGAGGAAGACGCCGGGGCCGCGGAGGTGGAACTCACCGAGGCCGACCTGGACGCGCTCAATGAGGCGTTCCCCAAGGGGGTCACGGCGGGGGCGCGATATCCGGCGGGGGGAATGGCGGCGGTGAATCGGTAAGGCGCGGAACGCCGGCCGCGGCGGTGAGGCGGCCCATGCGGTTGAACGTCATGGGTGAGCGCCTGGGATCGCGTCACGAGATGTACCGCGCCCGCAAGGTCTCCACGTGGTGTCGCGTGTGGCCGGCGATGACATAGGCGAGGGCGCGGACGCTGATCGGCTGGTCGCTGGCGATTCCCCGCCGGCACCACGCGGCCGCCGACAGGTGGCGGAAGAGCGCCAGGGCCGCGCGCCTCACGTCGCTCCACTCCCCGATCATCTCGGACAGCATGCGGCCGGCCGCACCGAGCTCGGCCACATAGGCCTGGTCGTCGAAGCTGGCCAGCGGCGTGGCATCGCCGCGGGCGAAGCGGAGCGCGCGACAGGAAAGAATCCGCTCCGTGTCGGAGAGATGGCCCACGACCTCCTTCACGGTCCACTTGCCGGGCGTGTAGCGATAATCGCCCAGGCCCTCGCCCGAGCGGCCGAGCAAGGCGGGGAGCTCGTCGAGCTGGTCGGCGAGGACGGCCAGGACTTCTTCCTCCTCGCCGATCCTCCCGACGTAACCGGCGAGGGCGGCGGGGTACTCGTCAAGCGCGGGTCGGGATCTGGCGATCATGAGCTGATCCTCGTCTGGCCCATTCCGGACAAGCTAAGTCGCGCCTCTGCTCCCGCAATGCGACCGGGGCAATGGCGAACTAGCCTCCCACGCCGGCCCACACAGCTCCGATGCCGGCAGCGGCGGCGATGAGGAACGTCGCCCATCCGAGCAGGTTCGCAAGCCAGCCGTACAGACGACGAGCACGGCGTAGAACGCAGCGCCCAGATCCTCATCGGACTGACCCTGGCGCTGTACGCCAACTTCATCCCGAAGAGCCCGTCCGCTTCCCTGGGGCCCAACGGTGTGGCTGACTGGCCGAGATCGACGCTCCGAGTGGCAGGATGGGTATTCGCGATCGCCGGACTAGCCTACGCGGCGGTCTGGGCGGTGGCGCCGTCGGATGTCGCCTTCCCGCTGGCCATGAGCATCGTGGGCACCGCGATCGGTGTCACGCTGGTCTACTGCGTCCGGGCGTGTCGCCGGCGACCTTCGGCCTTCCCCACCTAGCGAGCGATTGGAGCCCTTGGCGATTGACCGAACGGGGGCCGGCGAGACCGCCCCGGCGAGGCAGCGCAGCCCTGGCTGGGGGCTCAGAGCAGGTTGCGGATCCGCTGCCCGGCCGCCGCGAAAATCGCATCGGGCAGGGCCTCCGTGAAAACGACCATCCCCGCCAGCGGCTAACCGTTAGCGGGGATGATGATTCCGATGCATGGGCCCGGCGCGATTCGAACGCGCGACCTCTTGCTCCGGAGGCAAGCGCTCTATCCAACTGAGCTACGGACCCGTAGGCACATGTGACCAGAGCCGGAATTCTAATGGCCCGGGCGCCCCACGGCACCCCTGCGGCTATAGCTGCTTCGTGGCGACGTAGTTCCGGTAGGTGCGGCCCAGCATCTCCGCGAGGTCCTGGTGCTGGGGACGGAAACCGAGCTCCGCGTCCGCCTTGCGGATCTCGATGTGGCGGTCCATCAGGAAGAGGTCCAGCCGCTCGCGGGTGAGCGGGAGCTGCCGTCCGAGTCGCCGCGAGAGCCAGGTGCCGGCCCGGGCGGCGGCATCGGCAGCGGGCATCGGAATCGAAAGGTACGGCCGCTGCCTCCCCACGAGCCTGCCGGCCTCGCGCAGGATGGCTCCGAGGGTGTGGCCTCCGCCCGAATGCACCAGATAGATCCCACCCGTCGGTGCACGTTCCGATGCGAGCAGCAACGCCTGAACCACATCGTCCACCGCGACGAGCGGCTTCTCGATCTCGAGTCGTCCGCCGATCACGGGGAACGTCCCGCGCCGGCACAATCGGAAGAGCTTCAGCAGCTCGCCGCCACGTTTGCCCTCGCCCGCGACAAGACAGGGCCGCACGATCGCCACGGCGAGGCCCCGCTCGCGCTGCATGTCGAGCAGCGCCTGCTCCGACTCGTACTTCGAGCGCTGGTAGGGAGATGTTGGCCGGCACGGCGTGGTCTCATTCACCGCCGGCTCGCGGGGTGTGCCCATCGCGGCGGTGCTGGAGACGTGCACGAACTTGCGAACGCGGGCACCGAGCGCGGCCCGGGCCAGATTCTCCGTGCCCTGCAGGTTGACCCGGGTGAACTCGCCCGGCGGCGCGCCGCGCGCGAACGCGTAGGGCACCGCGCTTCCGCTATGGATGACGAGGTCCACACTGTCGCAGACCCGATCGAGCGATGCCGGATCAGTGACGTCGCCGAGCCGCACGTCGATCGAACCGGCCGCGGAGCCGAACACCTCGTGCGCCTTGTCGGGGGATCGCGCCAGAATCCGGACCGTGATACCAGGCCCCGCACGCAGCGCGCGCGCGACGTGCTGGCCGACGAATCCGGTTGCCCCGGTGACGAGCACTCGCCTGCCGGCGAGGTGGTCCATGCAACCCGGAGGGATGCCGGGTGGAGACTGGTCTATCACGATCGGTGGCTCAGCCTTCGAGCCAGAGGCGCGCGCCAGCGGTCCCACAGTGCGTAACTCCGCCGGGCCGCGGGTTCGAGCAGGCTCCAGCTCCGCTGGATCATTGGCCGATAGGTGCGGACCATCACCACGTGCTGACTCATCTCGGGCCCGAACGACTGCTTGAATCGCACGAGTCCCGACCGCCCATGCGACTCCCCAAAGCTGAAACGCGGGATGCCTTCGGCGTGCGACCAGGCGATGGCCGCGTCCAGCATGGCGTTCATCGGCCGGGTGCGCGACGCGTCGGGCTCCATGGCCGAAATCCAGTAGATCGCGATTCCCGGTGTCGCGAGGAGAATGAGAAATCCGATCGCTCGGCCGCCGAGATGTGCCACAAAGGGTAGTCCGATCCGCTGCGTGACGACGCCCTCGATGAATCGCCAAGGCTTCACCGTCGCGCCGATCTGCTGCATGCGTGCGCGATAGAGCGGATAGAGTGACTCGAGCACATCGAGCGGCGCACCGACTTCGACCGTCACCCCTTGCCGCGCGCTCACTCTCAGCGCTCGGCGCAATTGGGCCGAGTAGCCCTGACGGATCTGCTCGAGCGGCCGGCCCAGGGTCAGCACGGGACAATCGGTCACCTTGCTCTCGACGTGGCCGAGCGACTTGAGACAGCGTTCGACGGCGGGGGGCGCCGACACCGGGATCGAGAAGCGGACCTCGAAGGCGCCGCGGCGACCCGCCAGCTCGTCGACGTCCCGCGCGATTGCCCGGTGGAGGTCGGCGTCATCGGTGTGATCCGGATGCAGCACTGGGCCGCCATAGATGTCGAAGGGAAGAGATTGCAGCGAGCGGCAGAGCCGGCCCACGGAGAATTGCATCAGCGGAATCGCGGCCATGATCGTCCCACGCGACTCGATCACGCGATAGTCCTGCCGCAGGTAGCCGAAGGAGGCGGCGAGCAGCCGGCCGTACCGGTAGGCGTGGTGCACGGTGGTCCAGCGGATGCCGCGGACGAATGCGTCCCACTCGGCCTCGTCCGCGCAGTCGCGAGCGAAAAGCTGGTTCAGCTCCAGGGTCCTGTCGGCTTGGATACGACCAAAGCGTCCGATCGCGCGGATTCCGTGGCGCGGTCGGCGTCGTCCGCAGCGCGCGGCGGATGCCAGCGTGCGTCGCCGTCGATGGCCGCCGCCATCGGCACGCCGAGCCACTCGAGCATCGCCGGAAAGAGATCGACCGTGCGGAACGGGCCGTCCGGCAGCGGCACGTTCGCCCAGAGCGGCGTCTGCATGTGATCTCGGGTGAGGCTGCCATGGCCGGCGCGGTGGGTCGGGATCTCCCAGCGATGGCGAAAGTCGTATCCCGGGCGCGCGGTCACCACGAGGTCGCCGGTGCGCGGGGAGCGGAATTGATCGACGAGTTGATAGGCGGCGTCGGGACGCGGTGAATCCCAGGTGGCGTCGAGCCATTCACGCGCGCTGGCCGTCCACGCGCCGCCGATCCCGAGCGGATCGCCGGTGAGCGGGCGATAGTCGATCTCCACGCCGCCGTCCGCCTCGCGCCGCCAAAGCTCCGCCTCGCCGCCCTGCGACGCCACCCGTACGGCACCGTTCTCCTCCTCCGCCGCGACGAGATCCACCGCGGGTTCGGCCAGGAGCGCGGCCACGAATGCCACGCTTCGCAGCGCGGCAAGAGGCCAGCGCCGCGCGCGCGGCACACCCGGCCGCGCGTACACCATCGCGGAGCCGTTGCCCGCCACCATCACCGCAACCTGCGGGTCGCGCACCCAGACCGTCGGGTGCGCGAGCGTGCGGACGCCGCGCGCACGGAACCAGTCGGCCAGATCCAGGTGGGTGCGCACCGGCGACGCGCCGTGATCGCTCACGAGCAGGATCAGGGTCCGCTCGAGCTCACCGCGCACGCGGAGCCGCTCGGTGAGCCGTCCCACCGTCGCATCCACCCGCCCCAAGGCGCGCCGCACCTCCGCCGAATCGTGTCCGCGCTGATGCGTGTAGCCGTCCACCGCGGGAAACTGGGCGAAGATGAATCGCGCGGGTCCGTCCGCCGCGACGAGCAGGTGGCGCGCCACCGCGTCGTCCCCCGGCTGGTGCCACTGCGCGTAGTGGGACACGGTGCCCCAGAACTTCCGCGCGACGCGCGTCGGGTCGCCCGCGGGCCCGAGGCCGCGCGCAACCGGCGTGAAGAGCCCGACGCTCCCCGGCACGAGCTCGAAGATGGTCGACACGTCCGGCGCGATGTCCCCATCGAGCATCGGCGCCTGGTAGCCGCAATAACTCCGGAGCGCCGCGCGGCCGCGCCACCACCGCCCGTCGTAGCGGGTGCGATCGAGCCAGCGGATCGAGGGCACGTCGCACCGGCCGGGGGTGCAGCCGGTGAGAAACGGGAGATACGCGACGCTCGTCGTGGAAGGAAACGCCGTGATGGCGCACGCTCGCCCGCCCTCGTTCACCATCCGAGCCAGGTGGGGCAGCGCGCCGGCGGCGAGCTCCGCCTCGGCGACGTCGCGCCGAAGGCCGTCGACCAGCAGCAGCATGCAGCGGGTGGACTGCGCGCGACTCATCGTTTCTCGATCGCCGCGCGCAGGCGCAGCAGCGCGTCCTCGGTCGCCACCAGCTCGGCACGCGCGTCATCGAGCTGCTGCTGCTGGGTCTGCACGAAACGCCGGTAGGGCGCGACCGCCTGGTTGATCCGATCGCTCGACTGCGCGATCTCGCCGTGCACCTGCCTGGTGAGCCCGTCGCGCAGCCGCTCGCGCAGGTGATCCACGCGCCGCTCGAAGTCGCGCTGCGCCTGGCGCCGGCGATGGGGGATGACCCAGAAGCCGGTGACCGCGAGCGCCGCGGCGAGCAGCAGCCCGGTGACGTCGGCGGCGGCGCCGGTGAGCACCGTGGCGACGAGCGCGCCGATGCCGAGGGCGCCGGCTTCCGCGAGCGCGGTAGTGGCGAAGGTGCCCTGGACGTCGTTCGCGATGACGCGCGCTTCGGACTCACGGTCGTAGCTTCCGACCACCTCGCGCGCCACCCGTCCCACCGAGGCGAGCAGCGCCTGCCGATTGTAGCCGAAGCTCGGTCCCACCTCCCCGATCATGCCCTCACGGTGGCGCGTGATGTCCCGCCGCTCGATGTACGCCGCCACGTCCTGCCACATCTTGAGATTGCGCTCCACGATCCAGTCGATGACCCGGCCCACTTCGTCTTCCACCTCGCGCGGCGTCTCGCCGATCACCTCGCGCTCGAAGGCGCGCTTCACCCGGTCGCTGTCCATGAGGCTTCGGATGCGGCCGATGCGGATGGTCTCGTCGAAGAAGAGCGTGCCGCGCCGCTCCATCTGGCTCAGGAGCTGGTCGAGGCGGGAAAGGCGGGGCTCGAAGTCGCGGATCATCTCGTCGTGGAAGGCGGCGAGCTGCTGGTCGATGTTCTGCAGCGTCTCCACGTCCTGCGCCAGCAGCTTGAGCCGGTCGAACGCCACGTCCTTGTACTTGGCCGCGAGGTGGAGGGCGACGTTGAGCGGGTTGAGCAGCTTGAGCCGGACGCGCTCCGTCTGGTCGAGCGTGTGGAGGAGGTAGTCGTCGACGGCGGCGAAGCCGCTCTGGGTGCGGCGCGCATCCACGTCCTGTGCGCCGTCGGCCAGCGCCTGGCGGGCGGACACCGCAAAGATCTCCGGCGTCTCGCCCAGAAGCGCCGCGGCGTTCTCCCGCACGTAGGCGATCACCTGCTCGCGATCGGCCGGCGAAGCGAGAATGTCGACCTTGTTCACCACGAATACGATCTTCTTGCCCCAGCGCCGGATCTGCTCCAGGAACGCGCGCTCGCTCTCGGTGAACGGGCGGTCGGCGGAAGTGACGAAGAGGACGAGATCGGAGCGGGGAATGAAATCGCGGGTCAGCTCCTCGTGGCGGCGGACGATGGCGTTGGTGCCCGGCGTGTCGACGATGTTGATCTCGCGCAGCACCTCGCCCGGGTAGGTGCGCTCGAGGAGGTAGGCTTCGCGCAGCACCTCGGTGGGCTCGGGGCCCCAGCGCACCACGTTGATGCGGTCGGTGGTGGGTGTGACGCCCTCCGGCAGCACCCGCTCGCCCAGGAGCGCGTTGATGAAGCTCGACTTGCCGGAGTTGAACTCACCCGCGATCACCAGAAGAAAGAAGCCGGCGAGCGCGTCGCGCGCCTCGCGGAAGCGCCGCAGATCGTCGCCCGTCACGTCCTGGCCGAAGCGCTCGAGCGCCGCGGCGAGCCGGTCGAGCAGCTCCTGCTCGCGCGCGCGGAACTCCTGCTCCTGCTCCGACAGGATGACGCGGCGGCCTCTGAGCCTGCCCAGCATGCGCGCTCCGGGTCGAGTGGCCGGCGGACTCGCTGACGCGAACCCCGGAACGTACGCAGCCGCGGGGGCTGGCGCCATGCGGGCGGGCCGGTCGATATTCGAGCGTCCCGACACGGACGATCCCGTCATTCAAGCTCCCTTGCGCGAGAGCGTCGCCTCGCCCCTGGCGACGCCGGCAGTGTCCGCCGCGCGCCCACGCGGCCTGCTCCGTGTCCTCGGCGCCGCGTTCGGCCTGGCAATGGTCGTCGGCGCCACGGTGGGCGGTGGCATTCTGCGCACGCCCGGCGAGATCGCGTCGGCCCTCCCCACGCCGGCGCTCTATCTCTCCGCCTGGGTGCTCGGCGCGGCCATTCCCCTGCTCGGCGCGAACATCTTCGCCGAGCTCGGCGCGATGACGCCGCGCTCGGGCGGCCTCTACGTCTTCGCGCGGCGCGCCTTCGGCGACGGCGTCGCGTTCTTCACCGGCTACGCGAGCTGGATCAACTGGTGCCTCGGCCCGGTGGCACTTACCATCGTGGTCGGGGAGTACGCGGGCGGCCTCATCCCGCCGCTCGCGGGGCATGAGATGGCGGTGGCCTTCGCCGTGCTCGGCATGCTCGTCGGATTGCAGTGGATCGGCGTGCGCGCGGGCGCGCGCGCGCAGGAGCTCATGACGGCGCTCAAGGCGATGGCGCTGCTGGCACTCGTCGTCGCCGCGTTCGTGGTGCCGCATTCGGCCGTCGCGGCGGCGCCCGTTGTCGTGCCGCACGGCACCGGCCTGCTGCTCGCATTCGGCGTGGCGACGCAAGGCGTGCTGTTCACGTACGACGGCTACTACGCCGTGGTGTTCTGCGGCGAGGAGATCCGCGACCCGGGGCGGGAAATCCCTCGCGCGATGTTCCGCGGCGTCTGGCTCATCATCGCGCTCTATCTGTTGATCAACTTCGCCTACCTCGCGGTGCTGCCGGTGAGCCGCATGGCGGGCGACCCGTTCGTCGGCGCCACGATGGCCCGTGCCCTCTTCGGCGCCCACGGCGATACGATCATTCGGTTGATCATGATCATCGCGATTCTCGGCACCGTGAACGCGGAGCTGATCGCGATTCCGCGCATCCTGCTCGCGATGAGCGAGGACGGCCTCTTTCCCCGGCAAGCCGCGCGAGTGAACGCCGGCGGTACGCCGAGCGTGGCACTGGGCTTGAGCCTGGCGGTGATCGTCGCGTTCATGCTCTCCGGCTCGTTCCGCGCGGTGTTGGCGGTCGATGCGAGCATCGTCGTCGTGCTGTATCTGGTGTCATTCGCGGCGTTTTTCGTGCTGCGCCGCCGGGAGTCCGATGCGCCGAGGCCCTTCCGGGCCTGGGGCTATCCGGTGGTGCCGGGCGTGGCGCTCGCGCTGATGGTCGGTCTCGGCGCGGTGTTCTCGGTGGCCGATCCGCGAAGCGCGCTGATTCTGCTTGCCGTCCTGCTCGCGAGCTGGCCGGTTTCGCGGCTGGTGCGGCGCGCGGTGCAGGCCGACGCGCGGGCGACGGCTCAGTGAGGGCGGCGCACCTCGACGCTGTCGCCCACGGCGATCGTCATCAGGTCCTCGCCCACTTCGAGCGGGCCCGCATAGGTCGTGCGCGTATGCGCGACGAGGTCGGCAACGGTCGGCGGTGCCACGCTCGAGTCGGGCGAGATCAATACGATGTGGGTATAGACCGCGAGCCGCGGCCGCACCTGCGCGAACACTTTGCCCGCTTCCTCGGGGCTCGTGTGGTGGCCGAGGATCGGCCGGGTCGTCGGCGAGGTGAGGAGCCCCGGCCCTCGGCCCATCGCCACCTCGTGGATCAGCACGTCGGTCCCTTTCGCGAAGTGGATCAGGTTCGTGTTGTACCGCGTGTCGCCCGAGATCACGACGGCATGCCCGCGATAGTCGACCCGGTACCCGAGCGCGTAGCGCACCGCCTTTCCGTGGTCCACGGTGAACGCCGTCACGGTTACGCCGCTGCGCCGGTACACGACGCCCTGGCCGATATCCCTCGCATCGATCGCCACACCCTCACGCGAGAGCTTCGCGTCCTCGGTGCGGATACGGACGTCTTCCTGGTACGCCTGCTCGAGCCCGGCCATCATCGCACGGGTGCCCGGAGGTCCCCACACCGCGAACGATCCGGCGCGATGGCCGAAGCCGCCGCGCAGCCAGCCGGTGAGCCAGAGGTCGGGGATGCCGACGACGTGATCGGAATGAAGATGCGTGAGGAAGAGTGCGGTCACCTCGCCGAGCGGCACGCCTGCCTGCCTGAGCCGCTGCGTGGCGCCCCGGCCGCAGTCGAACAGCAGATTCTGCCCACCCGCGCGGACCAGCGTGGCGGGGCCGAAGCGCTCGACGCTGGGGACCGGCGCGCCGGTGCCGAGGAGGGTGACGGTGAGCGCCTGCGCCGCGGCGCGCGCGGGCGCCAGGGAGAGGAGCAGGGCCACGGTGAGCGCGGAGCGTCGCATCAGGGCCTCGCCGGCGAGAGATCGGATTCGGGGCAGGGGTGCATCGGACGCGAAGAGTACGACCCGCGCGGGCGCCGCACCAGCGGGCGCGTACGCGGCATTCATCCTTCAGGCGGAGGATACGACTGTGCGAATCGTTGAGCTGCACTCAGCGCGCGGTGTGTGGATGGCGCTTACCGTGCTCGCTGTTCTCGGCGCCGCGCCCGCTCGAGCGCAGTCGCCGCCCGTCGTTACCGTCGTCGCCCGCGACTTCGTCTTCGAGCGGCCGGCGCCCGTCACGGTGCCCGCGGGCCCGATCACCGTCCGCATGATCAATGGCGGCAAGGATCTGCACATGATCGGCATCGTGTGGCTCGGCGAGCACAGCGTGGCGGAATTTCTCGCGGCGGTGCAGGGCGACAGCCTCTTCCCCGGCCCCTACGAGGTCGGCGGCCCAAACGCCGTGGTCCCCGGCGATACCGCCGTCGCAACCGTCGTGCTTCCACCGGGCCATGCGGTGCTCGCGTGCTGGGTGATGGACGAGGATGGGAAGATGCACGTGCAGAAGGGACTGTTCGCGCCGCTCGAGGTGGCGCCCGCGGGTCCACGCACCGCGACCGAGCCGCACGCCGATGCGCGCATCACCCTGCGCGACTATGCGATCGACATGGCGGGAGTGCCGGCGGCCGGCCGGCGCGTCTTCCGAGTCGAAAACCGGGGCCCTGCGACGCACGACGTGGAGGTGTTCCGCATGGCGCCGGGCGCCACTATGGCGGATGTGGACGCCTGGATGCACCACCCGATGGCGGGGAGCCGCCGTGCGCGCCCGCTCGGCGGGATGGTGGGCGTCGACCGCGGACATCACGCCTGGTTCACGGTTGATCTCACTGCGGGCGACTACGTGCTGGTCTGCTGGATGCCGGACGCGAAGGGTGTGCCGCATTATAGCGGGCACCGCATGCTGCGGCGGTTCCGCGTGGCTGCCGGATGAGGGCGGCGCGTTGGCTCCGCCGCACCGCGCTGGTGGCGGGCGCGCTCGCGCCGGCGCTCACGCCGGTCGCGGCCGGCGCGCAGACGGCCGCGAACGCCGGCACCGCGTACGGGCTGGTGGCGCCCGCACCGCCGGGCTTCGATCGCGCCGCGGCGCAACGGGGCACCGAGACGCTGCTCACCCACCTCATCGGCCTCGACACCCAGAATCCGCCCGGGCACGAGCTGCTGGTGGCGCGGTACCTCGACTCGCTGCTCGCGCCGTTGCCCGGCGTCGAGACCACGATCGTCGAGATCGGCGGCGGGCGCGCGCACTTCGTGGCGCGGCTGCGCGCGCCGCGCCCGTCCGCCAAGCCGGTGCTCATCATGGCGCATATGGACGTCGTCGGCGCCGACACGAGCAAGTGGAAGTCGCCGCCCTTCAAGGCCACGGTGCGGGGCGGCTATCTGTACGGCCGCGGCGCCATCGACGACAAGGGGATGCTCTCCGCCGCGGTGACGGCGTTCGAGATGCTCGCACGCCGGCGCGACCGGCTCGACCGCGACGTCATTCTGCTCGGCACCGCGTCGGAGGAGGGCGGCGACGTCGGCATCGCCTGGCTGCTCCAGCGTCGCGCCGATCTGGTGAACCAGGCGGAGTTCGCGCTCAACGAGGGCGGCCGGGTTCGCGTCGAGGGTGGGCGGGTGAGCACGGTCGACATTCAGACGACCGAAAAGGTTTACTACGCCGTGACCTGCACGGCCCACGGCCCGAGCGGACACGGCTCGGTGCCGCTGCCCGACAATGCGCTAGCGGCGCTCGCACGTGCGGTGGCGCGGATCCATGCCTGGCGCCCGCCGGTCCGACTCACCGAGACGACGCGGCTCTACTTCGGCCAACTGGCAACGATCGAACCGGACACCGCCGTCCGCGCGGCGATGCGCACGGTGGCCACCGCCAGCGATTCCGCCGCGATTGACCGCGCGGCGGGCGTGCTCTCGCAGAACCCGCTCTACAACGCCGTGCTGCGCACCGGCGCGGCACTCACGCTCATCCACGGCGGGATCCGGGAAAACGTGATCCCCTCCGAAGGCAAAGCGACGTTCAACGTGCGCATCATTCCGGGCGAGGACATCGTGGCGATCACGCGCGCGATCCAGCACGCCGCCTCCGAGCCCGAGGTCACCTGCGCACTCGACTACCCGCCGGCCAAGGCGCCGCCGCCCTCGCCCGTGGGCACCGCGCTCTACCGGGCCATGGAGCGGCAGGCAAAGGTGATGGCGCCGAATGCGCTGGTGATTCCGTTCCTCTCGACCGGCGCCACCGACGGCAAGGATCTGCGCGCGATCGGGATCCCCACCTACGGCATTCTGCCGATGCCGCTCCCGCTGGAGGATGAGCTCAGGATGCACGGCGACAACGAGCGGGTGCCGGTGCCGGCGCTCGGGTGGGGCACGGAGTATCTCTACCGCGTGTTGCGCGACGTGGCGGAACGCGGAGCCTCCTGAGCGACGCACATACTGCGTGACTTCCGGTGGCCGCGGATGCATATTCGCGCCAACCCGATTCCCATAGGCCGACTGCCGCATGGCGAACTCCGATCCCCCGGCCCCGGACTTGGCCGGCCCTGGCGGCGCGCTCGCCGCCCCGCTGACCGAGCGCTACCGCATCGAGCGCGAGCTCGGCGCGGGGGGGATGGCCACGGTCTATCTGGCCGAGGATCTCCGGCACCATCGTCGCGTGGCGATCAAGGTGTTGCACCCCGAGCTCTCGGCGGTGCTCGGGCCGGAGCGTTTCCTCAAGGAGATCGAGCTTACCGCCAACCTGCAGCATCCCCACATCCTGCCGCTCTTCGACTCGGGCTCGGCCGAGGGCCGGCTCTACTATGTCATGCCCTACGTCGAGGGTGAGACGCTGCGCGGCCGGCTCGCGCGGGAAAAGCAGCTTCCCATCCCCGATGCGCTGCGGATCGCCACCGAAATCGCCGACGCGCTCGAGTACGCCCACAAGCGCGGGGTAATCCACCGCGACATCAAGCCGGAAAACATTCTGCTGCACGACGGCCATTCACTCGTGGCCGATTTCGGAATTGCGCTCGCCGTGGAGCAGGCGGGCGGCAGCCGGATGACCCAGACGGGGCTCTCGCTCGGCACGCCCCACTACATGAGCCCCGAGCAGGCGATGGGCGAGCGCACGCTCGACGCGCGCACCGACGTGTATGCGCTCGGCGCCGTGACCTACGAGATGCTGGCCGGCGAGCCGCCGTTCACGGCGCCCACCGCCCAGGCCGTCCTCGCCAAGGTCGTCACCGAGGAACCGCCGCCCCTCTCGACTGCGCGGCGGAGCGTTCCCGAGCACGTGGAAGACGCGGTGTTGACGGCGCTCGAGAAGCTCACGGCCGACCGGTTCGCCAGCGCGGCCGAGTTCGCCGCGGCGCTCGACGAGCGGGCCGAGTACCGCCGGAGCGCAGGCCGCCGCGCGCGCTCGGGCCGAACGTCGGCACAGGCGGCGCGGCGGCCCGCGCGCCACCTCTCCCCGGCCGCGATCGCCGGCTGGGCCGTGGCGCTCATCGCGCTGCCGCTCGCCGCGTGGGGTTGGGCGCGCGGACGGTCCTCGCCCGCAACCAGCGCCTGGCAACTCGTCACGCTGAGCGGCCATCCGAATCTGGCCGCGGACGCGAACTCGGCGGCGCTCGCGCTCTCGCCCGACGGTTCCATGCTCGTGTTCAAGGCGGACGGGCAGAACGCGCGCCTCTTCGTCAAGAGCCGCAGCGCGCTCGACCCGGTGCCGATCCCGGGCACGGAGCGCGCGCACATGCCGGCGTTTTCACCTGACGGGCGGTGGATCGCCTTCGTGGCGGACGGACAGGTGAAAAAGGTGCGCGCCACGGGAGGTGCCGTGGTCAGCATCGCCGACAGCGCGTCCAGCGAGCCGGGCGGCGTTGCTTGGCTGGACGACGGCACGGTGATCTACGTGACGCGCACGCTCCAGGAGCTGCGGCGGGTCAGCGAAGACGGCGGCACCACGAGCGTCGTGCTGGCGAAGGCAGGCTACGGCGGTGGTGTCACGTCGCTGGCGGCGCTCCCCCAGGCGCGCGGCGTGCTGTTCCAGGTCTGCTCCCCCGGATGTGCCGCGACGGCCGTCTATGTGCTCGAGCTCAGCACCGGTCATGCAAAGCTGCTGCTCGAGGACGTGTTGCAGGCGTGGGATCTCCCAACCAGACAACTGCTCTATGTGCGAAGCGACGGCGTGGCCATGACCGCGCCGTTTGATCCGGCCCGTCTCGAAGTGACCGGCGCCGCCGTGCCGGTGCTGAACGGCGTGCGGGTCAGACACGGAATCATCCAACTCGCGTGGTCGCCCTCGGGTACGCTCGCGTACATCCGCGGTGGCGTCGCCAGTGCCGATGAGGCCGAGGCGGTACAGGTGGCGCGGGATGGAACGGTATCGCCGGTGGATTCGGGGTGGCACGGCGCAATCAATGACCTCGTGCCCTCTCCCGATGGGCGCCGGCTGGCGGTCTGGTGGGGCGCCGGCCGCACCGGGGTCGACATCTGGCTCAAGCAGCTGAACGGCGGACCGCTCACTCGATTCACGTTCGGTGGCACCGACAAGCGGCCCGTCTGGTCCGGCGACGGGCGCATGGTCGCCTGGATCCGCGATTCGGCCGGCAAGAGCCTCGTCATGGTGCGCCCGGCCGACGGGAGCGCCCCCGAGCGCGTGCTGGCCCGCCCGGGTCAGCTCATTCAGGAAATTGCGTGGTCGCGGGACGGAGCGTGGCTCGTGCTCCGTACCGATAATGGGTACGCCGGCGCCGGCGACATCCTCGCCATGCGGACCACCGGTGACACGGTGCCGGTCGTGGTCGCCGCCACACCGTATTCCGAGCTGCACCCGGCGCTCTCGCCCGACGGCCGATGGGTGGCGTATACCTCCGACGAGTCCGGCCGCAACGAGGTGTACGTGCGTCCCTTCCCGAACTCATCGGCCGGGCGATGGCAGGTGTCGAATGGCGGCGGGGCCGAGGCGCGCTGGTCGCCCGGCGGGCGCGAGCTGTTCTATCTGGACGGAGCTGCCCGGGTCATCGCCGCTGAGATCGCGACGGCGCCGACCTTCTCGGTCTCGTCGCTGCATCCGCTGTTCGACGCATCGGGCTTCCTGATCGACAACTTCCATCAATCCTTCGCCGTGACGCCGAGCGGCACGTTCCTCTTCCGCAAGGCGCGCCGCACGGCGGAGGAAGCGAACGACGGCATCGTGTGGGTCGACAACTGGTTCGATGATCTGCGCCGGAAGGAGGCGCGGTGACGCGAGGCCTGCGCGCTACGGGCCACCGACCCACCCGGGCTTGCGATAGACCTGTGTGTCGTAGAGATCGGCTTGCAGCGGCACGTCGGCGCGGATGCCGGTGTACTGCTCGCGCTGGATTTCCTTCCCGTTGAGTTTGATCACCACGCGAGGCGCCACCCAGCCGCGGTCGAGCCGCCGATAATTCTCGAAGGTGACGTCGAGCAGATTCGGCGGCGCGCCGGCCCGCTGCGGATTCGTGTGCGGCTGGATCAGGCGCACGAAGAGCAGGCGGTCCTGCTCGATCCAGAACTGGCCTGAGGTAGTATCCCCCCGCTCGGCACCCACGACCCAGACCTTTACGCCGCTCCAGCGGTCCTCGCGAATCTTGCCCAGGTCGATGCCCTCGGCGCGGAGCTGCGCGATGGTCGTCTCCGGCGCCTGCGCGTACACGTCGAAGCCCAGCGTCATGAGCAGGTTGCGGTCGCGCCGCGCGCCGGTGCGTGCACCGTGGCGGAACACGACGGCCGAGTCGCCCACGAACATGAACGCGGTCATGCTGTCGAGCGGCGCGACGTCGATGCGCAGCTTGCCCGGAATGGTGGCCGCCTCGTACCAGGTCTGGGCGGCGCGATCAGGGAAGCTCGTCGTCTGCGTAAAGGTGACGGTATGATACCAGCGGCCGGCGTACCGGGCGTGCATGCGCCGCACGAGATCTTCGCCGCTTTTCGGCGCTGTGTGCAGGGCCAGAAGGAGGAACGGGAGCACGGCGGCGAGTGCGCGCACGGAGCCTCCGGACAGATCGTCGATCGCCGATGCCTGGTGGCATCCGGCGATCCGTACGACGAGGCAGCAACCCAGGTTTCCCGTGCGCGCGAACCGGCAAGTTGGGCGCCCCACGCCCGAACGGCCGGCTTCCGTTGGAAGCCGGCCGTTCGGGCGTTCGATCGGGGCGCCCGGATTTGAACCGGGGACCTCCTGCTCCCGAAGCAGGCGCGCTAACCGGACTGCGCCACGCCCCGCACTCGCCGCATCGCTGCGCCTTGTCGCTCGAGTGCTATTGCCCTGCCGCTCTGCGGCACCGCGCCATGCACCGGGACCGCGACATGCGCCCTGAGGGATTCGAACCCCCAGCCTTCTGATCCGTAGTCAGATGCTCTATCCAGTTGAGCTAAGGGCGCAGAGCCGGTCGCCATGCGGAAAAGGGTGCCGGCACCGGCGTCGATGGGCGGTACAAGGCTCGAACTTGTGACCTCCACGATGTCAACGTGGCGCTCTAACCAACTGAGCTAACCGCCCGCGTAAGGCGGTCAGACGGACAGACGGACAGGCGGTCGGTGGCTCTTGGCGTCGGAGAGGCTCCCCTCGCCGGAACCACTGACCGTCTGTCCGCCTGTCCGCCTGTCCGCGCGATAGCGGGGGTGGGATTTGAACCCACGACCTCCGGGTTATGAGCCCGGCGAGCTACCAGACTGCTCCACCCCGCGACGTTGATCTGAGCCCTGCTGCCCATCACACTCAACAACCTTGCGGTGCATCCGACCGACCGTCGAGAGCGGGAAACGGGACTCGAACCCGCGACCCCAACCTTGGCAAGGTTGTGCTCTACCAACTGAGCTATTCCCGCGAATCGGACCGGATTGTAGCGTGCGGTGCGAGCCGGCGCAACCAGCGGCCGGGCCGCTCGGCGCGCTCGGAAACCGGCGCCGCGAGGCGGGGCTAAGAGCGGGCTCCCCGGCCTCTCATGGAGGCGAGGGGGATCGAACCCCTGACCTCGTGAATGCCATTCACGCGCTCTCCCAACTGAGCTACGCCCCCATTACATTGCCGCGCCATTCAGTGCACCTTCCGTGGGTTCTTCCGTCCACGTACTGATCCTGGCGGCAGCAGCACGGGAACCTAGCCCGTGCCCGAAGATGCGTCAAGCAGGAACGTTCGAGACGACACGCAGGACCGAGTCGAGCAGCAGCGAATCGAGCAGCAACGAGTCGAGCAGCGATCACGGATGCCGAAGAAGAAGCCCGAGCCCGAGAGACGGAACCCCGAGCGCGCCCGCGCCGCGCCGGTCCCGCCGTCCGAGCGCCTGAGCGACGATCTCACCACGGCCGAAATCCTGGCGCAGACGCCGCCCAAGCCGCGCCGCCCTCGAAAGCGGGAGACCGCCAAGAGCCTCGGCGTGTACGACGCCGACCGCGACATCCTCGATCAGTATCTCTTCGAGGTGAGCAAGACGCCGCTACTCACACCGCCGCAGGAGATCGCCATCGCGCGACGGGTGCGCGCCGGCGACCAGGAGGCGATGCAGGAGCTGGTGAAGCGCAACCTGCGGTTCGTCATCTCGGTCGCCAAGAAATATCAGAACCGCGGGCTCCCGCTCACCGATCTCATCGGCGAGGGCAATGTCGGGTTGCTCACCGCCGCCCGCAAGTTCGACCCCGACCAGGGCGTCAAGTTCATCTCCTACGCGGTCTGGTGGATCCGGCAGGCCATCCTCGCAGCACTCGCGCGGCACGGGCGCACCGTGCGCGTACCGCTCAACCGCACGGCCGACCTCTCGAAGATCGTGCGCACGGCCGAGGCGCTCCGGCAGGAGCTTCGGCGGGAGCCTACGCCGGAAGAGATCTCCCACGCGGTGGGGCTCTCGCTCGACGTGGTGCAGTCACTCGCGGCGCTCAACACGAGCGACGTGCGGCTCGACGCGCCGCTCGATCCGGAAGGCGACCGCTCGATGATCGAGCGGTTCATCGTGGACGACCAGTCCGACGCCGAAGAGCAGGCCATGGACCGATTCCTCTCCGATGAGATCGAGCAGGCGCTCCGAACCCTGCCGCCGCGCGATGCCAAGGTGCTCCGGCTCTACTTCGGGCTGGACGGCGGGCGGGAGCACACGCTGGAGGAGATCGGCGGGATGCTCGGTGTCACGCGTGAGCGGGTGCGACAGCTCCGCGACCGGGCGCTCAAGCGGCTCCGGCAGGGCGACGTGGGGCGGGCGCTCGCGAGCTTTGCCGCATGAGGATGTCGCGACTCCCGACGCCATAGTCCGCGCACGCCTTCCGAGCGAACAGTTTCCGCCGTACCTTCCTGCCGTGCCCCTCGTCGCTTCCCGTCGTGCCAGGGGCGGGATCGTGGCGGACGTGGGCCGCTGGAGCACCGAGGCGGCTCGCGCCGTGGCCGACGTCCCCACCTGGCGGCCGCTTCTGCTTGGCCAGATGCGTCGACTCGGCGTCGATTCGGTGCCGATCGCCGTGTTCATCGCCGTCTTCACCGGCATCGTCCTGGCACTCCTCTCCTCCTACATCTTCACCGGCGCCGTGCCCCTCTACTTCGTGGGCTCGCTCGTCGGCAAGACGATCATGATGGAGCTGGGCCCGGTGCTCACCGGGATGGCGCTCGCGGGCCGGGTGGGCGCCAACATCGCGGCCGAGCTGGGCACCATGCGGGTCACCGAACAGGTCGACGCGCTGGAGTCGCTCTCCTACGACCGGAGTGCCTACCTCGTGGTCCCCCGCGTGCTCGCGGCCACGCTGATGTTTCCGGTGGTGACGAGCTTTGCGATTGCCGTCGGCGTCGGCGCGGGATGGCTCACGTCGATCAACCTGCTCCAGCTCAGCACGCCCGATTTCCTCAAGGGCCTGCGCCTCTTCTACCACTTCAAGGACGTCTGGTTCGGCCTGGTGAAGAGCGCGAGCTTCGGCGCCGCCGTCGCCCTCATGGGCTGCGTCCAGGGTCTCTCGACCGAGGGCGGCGCCGAGGGCGTCGGCCGAGCGACGACTCGGGCGGTGGTGCATGGGTGTCAGGCGATTCTGGTGCTGGACGCGTTCTGGGCGTTGGTGCTGTTGTGAGGCGGCCGGGCGACCGCCCCCAATGATCCGCCTGCAAGACGTCCACAAGTCTTTCGGCCCAAAGACGGTGCTTCAAGGGCTCACGCTGGACGTACCGGAGGGTCTGAACACCGTCATCATCGGCGCGTCCGGGAGCGGCAAGAGCGTCACCCTGAAGCTCATCGCCGGGCTGCTCGAGGCCGATGCCGGGCGGATCGAGGTGGATGGATGCAACGTGCCGGATCTGGATCGCGCGGAGCTGGGGAAGTTGAGAGGGCAGATCGGCTACGTCTTTCAGTTCGCCGCATTGTTCGATTCGATGAACGTGGCGGAGAACATCCGGCTCGGGCTCGTGAAGCGGGGGTATGACGAAGAGGCCATCAAAGAGCGGATCGCGGAGAGCCTGGCGCTGGTCGATCTCACCGGCGCGGAGGAGCGCATGCCGTCGGAGCTCTCGGGCGGCATGCGCAAGCGGGTCGGCATCGCGCGAGCGGTGGCCCTCCGGCCGCGCTACATTCTATACGACGAGCCCACCACCGGGCTCGATCCCATAACGGCGGCGGTCATGGACCGCCTGATGGAACGCACGCGAGACCGCGGCGTCACCGGCGTGGTCGTCACCCACGACATGCGGAGCGCGTTCAGCGTCGGCGACCGCATCGCCATGCTGCACGACGGCATGATCCGCCAGGTGGGAACGCCCGCCGAGATGCAGGCGACCGACGATCCCGTCGTGCGTCAGTTCATCGAAGGACGCCCCGACAGCGTGAGGTCCGCATGACGAGGCCAACGGCGTGAAGCGCGGCAACGAGTTTGTGGTCGGCCTGGTGGTGCTCGGCTCGCTCGCCCTGGTGATCGGCGGCGCGCTCTGGCTGAGCGGGCGGGGGATGAACAGCCAGCAGGACATTTACGTCGCGCGCTTCCGCACCGTGGGCGGCCTCGGTGTCGGCGCGCCGGTCACACTCCGCGGCGTCAAAGTGGGCCGGGTCGAGGCGATCCGCCTCGCGCGCGACGAATGGGTGGAAGCCGAGCTCACCGTCGACAAGACCGTCACGTTGCCGCGAAAGCCGGCGGTGATCTCCGCCTCCAACAGCCTGTTCGGCGAGTGGGCGGCGAACATCATCCCGTTCGAGCCGCTGCCGGACGATCCCAACGTGCGCGCGGCGCTGGTCGAATCCGATACCACCGGCGGCGATGCATGGCCCGGCGCCACGCTGCCCGACATCGGCCAGCTCACCGCCCAGGCGAGCCGCATCGCGGGCGACGTGGCCGACGTGACCCAGCGCATCCGCGGCGTGTTCGACACCACCGCGCTGCATCAGTTGCAGCAGAGCGTGCTCGACCTCGCGTCGATCTCCCACCGCGTCGCCAAATTCACCGATGCGCAGGCCGACCGCCTTGACCACGTGAGCAAGAGCGTCGCCACCTCGGCCGACGCGTTCGCCGGCATCGCGCGGAGCTTCGAGCACACGGTATCGCGCATGGACACGGCCACCAACGCGAACCAGTTGCAGGAGATCCTCAACAACACCCGCAGTGCGAGCGCCGACCTGAAGGACGCGGCGCACGACTTCCGCTCAGTGATGGCGGCCGCGCATGAGAGCCAGGGGAGCCTCGTGCGCACGCTGCAAACCGCCGACTCGCTGCTCTCCCGGATCGAGCGCGGCCAGGGCACCCTCGGCCGGCTGGCCGCCGACTCCGCGCTCTACGTGGAGACCACGCGTACCGTCACCGAGCTCCGCCAGCTCCTCGCCGACATCAAGGCGAACCCCAAGCGGTACTTCAAGGTGTCGGTGTTCTGATGGCGAAGCGCCGCGCCGACCTCGAGGTGAGCGCGGGCGGAATCATCTTCCGCCGCCTGCCCGAGCGCGTGACGCACTTTCTCCTCATCCGCGACTCCTATGACAACTGGGGCTTCCCGAAGGGGCACATCGAGGACGGGGAGGCGCCGGCCGAGACGGCGCGCCGTGAAACGCAGGAGGAGACGGGCCTCGGCGACCTGCTGCTGCACGGCCCCATCCGCATCATCGACTGGCACTTCCGATTTCGCGGCCGGCACATCCACAAGTACTGCCATTTCTTTCTGTTCGAGTCCCCGGGAGAGGAGCCGCGTCCGCAGGCGGCCGAAGGGATCACCGCCTGCGTATGGCAACCGCTCGACCAGGCACTCGAGACCCTCTCCTACGACAACGCTCGCGGTGTGCTGAAGCGCGCCGGCGAGATGGTGCGGACCCTCGTGGCCACCGGGGCCGGACGGCCACCGCGCGGCACGAGCACCCGGACCGAACCCGCCTCGCCGAACCCGGCGTCCTGAGGAGGAGCGACGGTGGCGGCGGTCGCGACACTGCTCGAGAGCCGAAGCGCCGTGCAGGCGCTCCGGCGCACGCTTCCGAAAGACGGCCCGCGGGTGGTGGCCTGCCGCACGCCCACCGGACTCCGCCGAGTGCTCCATGCGCGGTTGGTCGACGCCGTGGTACTGGCGCCTGCCGCGGCGGCCGGCGGAGCTGCGGCCGAGCTGGATGCACTCCGCGGGCAGCTTCCGGGGATTCCGGTGCTCGTATACGCCGGCTTCCGCGCCGATGACGGCGAGCTGCTTCTCGCCTGTCAGCGGCATGCCGTCGCGGCCGTCGTGGTGGAAGGTGTGGACGACGCGGTGGCCGGCGATCTCGTCACCCGCCACTCGCTCACCACGGCGCGGCGCCGCGCCCTCGCCGACGCGCCGCGGGTGCTCCGTCTCACCGAGCCGCTCCAGCGCGCCGCGTGGGATCTCCTCGTGCGCGACGTGGAGCGGCCGGTGCGCACCGGCTCGCTCGCGCGCCAGCTCGCCGTGAGCCGCGAGCACCTCTCCCGCCAGTTCGGGGCGGGCGGCGCGCCCAATCTCAAACGCGTCATCGATCTCACCCGCGTGGCCTGCGCCGCGCAGCTGCTGCAGAACCCGGGTTACTCCATCTCCTCCGTCGTCCGCCTCCTGGGCTACGCCTCGTCGAGCCACCTCGCCGGCACGACGCGCCGCATCGCGAGCGTGCCGCCCTCCCGACTGGCGGAGCTTGGTCCTCGGGGCGTGCTGGCCGCGTTTGCCCGGGGAAACACGCGGAGCCGGATGTAGCGCTCCAAGCCTTTGAGCGGGCGGATTCGCCTTGCCGATCGGCCCGCTTGTGCATATTTTCACAAGCCTATCCATACCCGATCTCTTACCTCTGTATAGGCGATCCATGGCGACTGATACGATCCTCCGCCCCGGCGAGCTCAAGGACATCCTCCTTCGGGAGATTGAGGCCGCCGATCTCGGCACGACCGACACGGCCGAGGTCGGCACGGTGCTCGAGGTGCGCGATGGCGTAGCCCGCATCTACGGACTCAAGTCCGCGGAAGCGGGCGAAATGCTCGAGTTCACGGCCCAGGAAACCGGCGAGACCGTTACGGGCCTGGTGCTCAACCTCGAGGAAGACAACGTGGGCGCCGCCATCATGGGCGACTACCTCAAGCTCAAGGAGGGCGACGAAGTTCGCCGCACCGGCCGCCTGCTCGAGGTGCCCGCGGGTCCCGCCATGCTGGGCCGCGTAGTGGACGCGCTTGGCCGTCCGGTGGATGGGCGCGGTCAGATCCACACCAGCGCGAGCCGCCCGGTCGAGATGATCGCGCCGGGCATCATCGTCCGGCAGCCGGTGAAGGAGCCGCTCCAGACCGGCATCAAGGCAATTGACTCGATGATCCCGATCGGCCGCGGGCAGCGGGAGCTCATCATCGGCGACCGCGGCACCGGCAAGACGGCCATTGCCGTCGACACCATTCTCAATCAAAAGGGACAGGGCGTCGTCTGCGTGTACGTCGCCATCGGGCAGAAGCGCTCGACGGTGGCGACCGTGGTGGAGAAGCTCAAGGACGCCGGCGCGATGGAGTACACGATCGTCGTCGTGGCCAGTGCGTCGGAGCCCGCGCCGCTTCAGTACATCGCGCCGTACGCCGGCTGCGCGCTCGCCGAGTACTTCATGTACGAGGAGGGGAAGGCGACCCTCTGCGTGTACGACGACCTCTCCAAGCAGGCGGCGGCGTACCGCCAGCTCTCCCTCATCCTGCGCCGTCCGCCCGGCCGGGAAGCGTACCCCGGCGACGTGTTCTACCTTCACAGCCGCCTGCTCGAGCGCGCGGCCAAGATCTCGGAGAACCCCGAGCTCACCAAGCTCGATCCGCGCATCAAGAAGCCGGGCGGCTCGCTCACCGCGCTCCCCATCATCGAGACCCAGGCGGGCGACGTCTCCGCGTACATCCCGACCAACGTCATCTCGATTACCGACGGCCAGATCTTCCTGACGACCGACCTCTTCTTCGCGAACGTGCGGCCGGCCGTAGACCCCGGCATCTCGGTGAGCCGGGTGGGCGGCAACGCGCAGATCAAGGCGATGAAACAGGTGGCGGGGCCGCTCCGGCTTTCGCTGGCGCAGTATCGCGAGCTGGAGGCATTCGCCCAGTTCGGCTCCGATCTCGACGCCGCCACGCAGCGGGAGCTCGCGCGTGGCGCGCGGCTGGTCGAGATCCTGAAGCAGCCGCAGTACCACCCGATGCCGGTGGAGCAGCAGGTCGCCATCATCTTCGCCGCGACCAACGGCTTCCTCGACGACGTGCCGGTGCCCCAGATCCGCAAGTGGGAGCGGGATTTCCTCACCTACCTCGAGGCGCAGCAGCCGAAGGTGCTGGAGGGGATCCGGACCAAGAAGGCGCTCGACGAGGAGCTGACCGGCGCGCTCAAGTCGGCGATCGCCGCGTTCAAGCCCCTCTTCGTTCCGGCCGACTGATGGCGAAGGGACGCGCGCTCAAGGGCCGGAGTCGCTCGGTCCGCAACACGCGCAAGATCACGCGGACGATGGAGCTGGTCGCAACGTCCAAGCTCAAGCGCGCCCAGGATCGAGTGACCGCCGCCCGGCCGTACGCCGAGGCGCTGCGCGAAGTGATCGACGACCTGGTGACGCCGGATCTGGCCGGCCAGTTCCCGCTCCTCCGCGCGCCCAAGCCGCCCGCGCAGGGCGGCCCGCGGCGGGCGGCGGTGCTGCTCATCACGTCGAACCGCGGACTTGCCGGCGCCTTCAACTCGAACCTGATCAAGGAAGCGCGCCGGCGGATCGCGGAGCTGGAGGCTGCCGGGTACGAGGTTGCGCTCTATGGGATCGGCAAGAAGGGGATCGGCTTCTTCAAGTATCTGGGCCGTCCCCTGGCCGGGCAGCGCACCGACATCGGCGACCGGCCGACGGCCGAGCACGCCGCTGAGATCGTGCAGCCGCTCATCGACGCGTACGTGGCGGGCGAGCTTGCGAGCGTGGATCTGATCCAGGCCCGCTTCATCAGCGCCTTGCAGACGCCGCCGGCGACGGTGCGGATTCTGCCGGTGGGGGCGGATGGACGGACGGACGGACAGGCGGACGGACGGACCGGCGGACAGAGTGAGGTCAAGCCGGATTACATTCTGGCGCCGAGCGCGGATGCAATCCTGAAAGAATTGCTGCCGCTCTACGTGCGGAACGCGGTGTATCGCGGATTGGTGGAAACGGCGGCGGCCGAGCACGGCGCCCGCCGGACCGCCATGAAGAATGCAACCGACAACGCGGGCGAGCTGATCGAGAAGCTGACCCGCACCTACAATCGCCAGCGGCAGGCGCAGATCACGCAGGAGATTGCGGAGATCGTCGGCGGCGCCGCAGCGCTGCAAGGCTGACAACCTGTTAACCGAATAGACGGGACTACCCATACCCATGGCAACCGTAGCTGCGACCCAGGCGCGTTCTACGACGGACGAGCAGGTCCCCAAAGATACCGGGCACGTTGTCCAGATCATCGGCCCCGTGCTCGACGTCGAGTTCGAGCCCGAGCACCTGCCTGAGATCTACAACGCGCTCGTGATCGACAGCCCCGAGCGCAACATCCATGTCGTCGCCGAGGTGCAGCAGCACGTGGGACAGAACCAGGTGCGCGCCGTCGCGATGAGCAGCACCGACGGCATGGTGCGCGGCATGACCGTGGTCGACACCGGCGGGCCGATCACCGTTCCCGTCGGCGAAGCCCCCCTCGGCCGCATCCTCAATGTGCTGGGCGAGCCGGTGGACGGCGGGCCGCCGATTCCGCCCGACACCGAGCGCTGGCCGATCCACCGGGATACACCCAAGTTCACCGAGCTCGAGCCCAAGACCGAGATCTTCGAGACCGGGATCAAGGTCGTCGACCTCATCGCGCCGTTCGTAAAGGGCGGCAAGATCGGCCTGTTCGGCGGCGCCGGGGTGGGCAAGACGGTCGTCATTCAGGAGCTCATCCACAACGTGCAGAGGGGCCACGGCGGCCGCTCGGTGTTCTGCGGCGTGGGCGAGCGCACCCGCGAGGGCAACGACCTCTATCTCGAGTTCGCAGAAGCGCACATCCTGGACTCCGTGGCGCTCATCTACGGTCAGATGAACGAGCCGCCGGGTGCGCGGCTCCGGGTGGGCCTCTCGGGCCTCACGATCGCGGAATACTTCCGTGACGTCGAGGGGCAGGACGTGCTGCTCTTCATCGATAACATCTTCCGCTTCACCCAGGCGGGCTCGGAGGTCTCTGCGTTGCTCGGCCGGATGCCGAGCGCGGTGGGCTACCAGCCGACGCTGGCGACGGAAATGGGTGACCTGCAGGAGCGGATCACGTCGACCACCAAGGGCTCGATCACGTCGGTGCAGGCGATCTACGTCCCGGCCGACGACCTCACCGATCCGGCGCCGGCCACGGCATTCGCCCACCTCGACGCGACCGTGGTGCTCTCGCGCGCCATCTCGGAGCTGGGCATCTACCCGGCGGTGGACCCGCTGGACAGCTCGAGCCGCATCCTGGCCCCGCAGTTCGTGGGCGAGCGGCACTACAACGTCGCGATCGGCGTGCAGCGCACGCTCCAGCGCTACAAGGCGCTGCAGGACATCATCGCGATCCTCGGCATGGACGAGCTGTCGGAGGAGGACAAGCTGGTCGTCGCGCGGGCGCGGCGGATTCAGCGGTTCCTCTCGCAGCCGTTCCACGTGGCCGAGCAGTTCACCGGTATCCCCGGCAAGTACGTAAAGCTGGAGGACACGGTGGCGAGCTTCGAGCGGGTGTTGAGCGGCGAGTTTGACAGCCTCCCGGAGCAGGCCTTCTATATGGTGGGAGGCATCGACGAGGCGGTGGAGAAGGCCAAGAAGCTCGCGGCGTCGTGATGAAGGTCACAGTCATCTCGCCCGAGGCATCTATCTTCGATGGCGACGCCGATGCTATTGTGGCGCCGGCGTTCGACGGCGAAGTGGGGATCCTGCCCAACCATGCCCCATTCATGACGTTGCTTGGTGCTGGCACGCTCGTCGTCCGCCGCGCGGATGGCGTGACGCGGTTCGCCGTCCGAGGCGGGTTCCTGCAGGTCGTGAATGATCGCGTACGCATTGTCGCCGAACACGTCGGAGGAGCGTCGCATGCGCCGTAGCCTGATGGGGGTGGTCGCGGGGGTGGTGGTGGCGGGCTTGACGGCGGTTTCGGCCGCTCCTGCCGCCGCCCAGGAAACAGGGACGCCGGTTTTCAAGGCGCCGTATCGCACATTTGACCAGTACGAGTTCGGGGCGTCGTTCACCGACCCAGGCGGCGCCACCAATTTTTCGCTCGAAGGGTTCTACACTTACGGTTACCGGCAGTTCGATCTCAGCGTGCGCGGCGGCTTCGAGGACCTGAAGGGTGACACGGGCACCCGCTATCTCCTGGGCGGCGACCTCCGCACCCGGTTCCTCAGCTACTCCGACCGGATCCCGGTGGACGCATCGCTCACGCTCGGGTTCGGCGCCAACGTCGGCACGGGTCGCGACGTCTACTACGTGCCGATCGGCGTATCGGTCGGACGGCGGTTCAATCTCGAGAACTCCCAGACCACCTTCGTTCCCTACCTGCAGCCGGTGCTGGTGCCGACATTCGGTGGGGGCGAGAGCGACGTGGACCTGGCGCTCGGCGTCGGGGTGGACCTGCGCTTTTCGCGAAGCCTCGGGCTTCGGGTGAGCGGCGGCCTCGGTGACATCGAGGGTGTCGGCGTGAGCATCGCGTTCGTGCATTGAGCGCGGGGCTCGAGCCCGGCCGCTGGACATGTCGCGCCCGGCCGCCGATCGGCGGCCGGGCGCGAACGCATTGCAGCCGCGCCGCGCCCGCTCGGTTGACGAACGGCTCGCGCCGCGGCTAGCTTCCCGCCCGCGATCCAACCTGATGGAGACGGCGATGCGGCGCAGCAGGCTGGGGCGCACCACGCTCGGATCGGTGCTCGCGCTCATCCTCGGCGCCGTGCCGGCCGCGGCCCAGGTGCGCGGGATTCCCGTCAACAACAGCGGTGTTCCCACGGGGCTCGCCGTGTATGGCGATGTGGGATTCTCGAATTCCGACGCCGGCAAGGGCACGGCCTTCGGCGCGAGCGGACGGCTCGGAGTCGGGCCGTTCGGCATCACTGGCACCCTCGACAGGTTCAACCCCTCGGGTCCCGCCGACAACATTACCAGCGTCGGTGGCACGCTCAATTACCAGGTGTTCGGGGGCCCGCTCGTGCCGCTCACCGCGACGCTCCAGGGCGGCCTCGGCTACGACAAGGTATCGGACGTGAAGTTCTATCACGTCCCGATCGGGCTCGGCATCGCGCTTACGATTCCCAATCCGGTGCTGGCCATCAAGCCCTGGCTCGCGCCGCGGGTCGACATCGTACACGTGACGCCGCCGGCCACCGTGAACGTCGTGGGAAGCGGCGGCTCCGCCGCGCTCTCGTCCGACACCGAGACCCATTTCGGCATCAGCGGCGGGGTCGAGTTCAACCTGCTGAACGGCATCGGCCTCCAGGCCTCCTATGACCGCGTCTTCGTGGACGGCGGTGATCCCGGCGTCTTCGCCGCCGGCCTGCACTACGCATTCCGGATCCCCGGGCTTTGACGGGCCGGCGTTGGAGCGCGCGGTTGCGACGCCTGGCGCCGATGCTCGTGGCCGCCGGTCTCACGGGATGCGCCATGACGTTCGACGCGCACACGCTCGGCGTGCCGGTCACCATGGCCGAACCGGCGGGCCAGCCGCCGGCGGGCAGCAGGTTCCACGTCACCTCGCACGCGCTCTACGGGTTCTGGGGGCTGGCGCACATCAAGCAGCCGTCGCTCAGGAAATCGCTCGCCGCCCAGCTTGTGGGCGGCTCCGGGATCGCCGACCTGCGCATCCACGTGCACTCGAGCTTCGGTGACCTCCTCATTACCATGCTCACCGGTGGGCTGATCGTGCCGCGCGCCGTCACCTTCGAGGGCGTCGTCACCGGGGCGGCGGCGGCTGCGCCCGCCACCACCAGGTAGGCGGCTGCGCGGCGCGCAGGAAGCTGGTCCGGTGGTCTCAGAGCACAAACCTCCTTCGTCCGCCGCCACGGCAAAGCCGCGGGCTCCGTCGCGAGGCGGCCTGATCGGCGGCAGGGTGCCGACGCCGGCCGTGGTGCTGGGTGCCACGCTGCTGCTCACCATCGCGGCGACAGCGTATATCGCCGACACCAACCGGCTCCGCGAGCGAGTGCGTTTCGTCGGCGCGGCCAACGGTGCGGCCGTCGCGCTCCGCGACCGGATCGAAACGGCCATCACGTTGCTCCGCGCCACGAGCGGACTTTTTGCCGCCTCGCACGAGGTCGATCGCGGTGAGTTCCGCGCATTCGTCGCGCGCCTGCAGCTCCCCGTGCACTATCCGGGCATCCAGGGCATCGGGTACTCGGTCCGGGTGCGGGCGGATGCGCTCGACTCCCTGCGCCGCGCCCTCGCGGCCGAAGGCGTGGACAGCTTCCACGTCTGGCCGAGCGACACCGCCGCCGAGCGCCATGCGATCGTGTACCTCCAGCCGCAGGACCGCCGCAACCGCGCGGCGATGGGTTTCGACATGTTCTCCGAGTCCACCCGCCGTGCCGCGATGCTCCGCGCCTGGACCAGCGGCCGCCCCGCAGCGTCGGGGCGCCTTACGCTGGTGCAGGAAATCGATTCGGCCAAGCAAGCCGGCTTTCTGATCTATCTCCCGATCTATCAGGATGGGGTCGCGCCCGCGACCCTCGAGGAGCGGCGTGAGCGGCTGCTCGGCTTCGTCTACAGCCCGTTCCGCGCGGGTGATCTGCTCGACGCCGTCTTCCACGGCGCGCTCGCCGCCGAGGTGGATGTGCGGGTGTACGATGGGCCGTCCGTGTCGCCCGATCGGCTGCTGTACAGCTCGACCGGCAGCAGCGGGCGGCCCGCAAGTGCCGCGCACCGCCTCACTCTTCCGCTCGACGTGGCCGGCGAGCCATGGACGCTCGAGTTCACCCCGCGCCCGCACGGTCCGATTACGAGCGGGCGCGACGTGCCGGTGCTCCTCTTCGTGTTCGGCCTACTGGTGAGTTTGGCGCTGACCGCCTTCACCCGGGCGGAGGCGCGCGCCCGCAGCGGAGCGGAGGCCGCGGCGCGCGAGCTCCGACAGAGCGAGGAAGCGGTGCGCGCGAGCGAGGCGCGGTTCCGGTTTCTGGCCGATTTCATCCCGCCGCTCGTGTGGACCGCGCGGCCCGACGGCGGCGTGGACTACGTAAACCGCCGGTGCGCCGAATACCTGGGCGTGCGCGAGGCGGAGCTCATGGCGAAGGGATGGGCACGCTTCATCCACCCGGCCGATGTCGAATCCGCGGCCGCCCGCTGGCAAGCGTCGCTGCGCACCGGCGCGCCGTACGAGGCGGAGTACCGGCTGCGCCGGGGGAGCGACGGGGAGTACCGCTGGCATCTCGACCGCGGCTCGGCGCTGCGTGAGGAGGCGGGGGGCATCGCGCGGTGGTTCGGCACCTGCACCGACGTCGAGGACCAGCGCCGCGCGGCCGAAGCGCTCCGGCAGACCCAGAAGCTCGAAAGCATCGGCGTGCTCGCCGGCGGCATCGCGCACGACTTCAACAACCTGCTCACCGGCATCATCGGAAACGGCAGCCTCGCGCTCGACACGCTCCCGCCCGGCCACCCGGCGCGTCCCATGCTGACCGACGCGCTCCGCGCCGGCGAGCGTGCCGCGTCGCTCACGAGCCAGCTGCTCGCGTACGCGGGCAAGGGGCGCTTCGTGCTGCAGGCGGTGGATCTCTGCGCGCTCGTGCGCGAATTGACCCAGCTCATACGCGCGTCGATGCCGCGCACCGTGGCCCTCCGGCTCGACCTCGCGGACTCCTGCCCGCCGGTGCGGGGCGACGCGAGCCAGTTGCAGCAACTGGTGATGAACCTCGCGATCAACGGCGCTGAGGCCATCGGCGAGGGCGTGGGGACGGTGACGGTGCGCGTCGCCCCGTGTACGCTGGATGCCGAGCGTCTCGCCGCCGACTTTCGATCGTACGAGCTTGCGCCGGGCGAGTACGTGCGGCTGGAGGTCGAAGACGCGGGGAGCGGAATGGACCAGGCGACGCTCGCCCGGATTTTCGATCCGTTCTTCACCACCAAATTCACCGGACGGGGCCTCGGCCTCGCGGCGGCGCTCGGCATCGTGCGCGGACACGGCGGCGGGATCGCGATCCGCTCAGCCCCGGGGCGGGGAAGCACGTTCACCGTGGTGCTGCCGCAGACAACGGCGGCCGCGCCGGACGCGACGGCACCCAACACCGCGGCGGTCCCGGAGCAGAACCCGCTCTCCGGCGGCGTCGTCCTCCTCGCCGACGATGAGCCGGCGCTTCGCCGGATCGGCCGGGCGGCGCTGGAGCGCGCCGGGTTCGAGGTGGCGCTGGCGGTGGACGGCCGCGAAGCACTCGCGCTCGCGCATGCGTCGGCGGACCGGCTGCGCCTCATCGTGCTCGACCTCACGATGCCCGAGATGGGCGGCGCCGACGTCGCCCGGCAACTCAAGGCGGCGCATCCCCGGCTGCCGATCGTGGTGACGAGCGGGTACGGTGAGGAGGAAGCGCTGGCGCGGCTCGAGGGCGTCGCCGTCGAGGGGTTTCTGGCGAAGCCGTTCACCGATCACCAGCTGAGACAGGCGGTGATGAACGCCGTCGGCTAGATGGCCCGCGTTTGCTTGCCTCCCGCCGCCGGGCCGGATACCATTCGGGTGTCCGCCCTATGTTCCACCGCAACGAAGGAGGTGATCCATTGTCTAGTGAGAGTTGCATCCGTGGCTCGAGCAGGGCAAGCGATCGCCGGATGGTGATCTGAACGAAGCCGGCGTCGTTTCGAGTCACGATGCCAACCTGATCGCGCCGCCGGGCCCCCGTGCCCGGCGGCGCGATCCGCGTCCGGGGCACGTCCCCCACTCTCTCCGCTGAACAGGGCCGGAGCGCGATGAACGCGTACTGGCGCGCCACCCGCGCCCCGCGGTACAGCCTGCTGTTCGCGCTGCCGCTGCTGCTCGCCTACGAGGCGCTCGCAGCGTTCCTGTCGCACGGCGCCATGGCCGGTGTGCGGAACGGCGCCGACGTGTTGCTCAAGAGCCTCTTCGTTGCGCTCGGGGGCCGCGACGGTCTCGTTGCGTTCGGCGTGCTGCTCCTCGGGGGTGGTGCTGCGCTCGTGTGGCGAGACTGGCGCCGGAAGGGCGGCGGGCTCGACGCGCGCTATTTCGCCGGTATGGCGCTGGAATCGCTGGGCTACGCGCTCGTATTCGGCGCGGTCGCGGGGACGCTGGCCGGCCTGCTGCTCCACGGTATGACCCGGCTCGCCGCGGGGCCGTTCGACCGGCTCGGGCTCGCCACGCAGCTCATGGTGTCGCTCGGTGCTGGGATCTACGAGGAGTTGCTCTTCAGGGTGATCGTGGTGGGGGCGGTCGCCTGGCTCGGGCGGCGCGCATTCGGCTGGTCCGCGGCGGGCGCTGGCGTCGCGGCGACGATCGTCGGGGCGCTCGTCTTCTCTGCCTTTCACTACATCGGGCCGTACGGCGACCCGCTCGCATTGCCGTCGTTTCTCTTTCGCGCCGTGGCGGGCGTGCTCTTCAGCGCGCTGTACCTGCTCCGCGGCTTCGGGATCGCCGCGTGGACGCACGCGCTCTACGATATCCTCCTTGCGGTCTGAGCGCCGCCGCCGCGTCTACTTCGCCGTCCTGGCCGCGGCTCCCGCCTTGGCCGCGTAGATCGAATCGAGCACCTGGGTCCACACCTGCAGCGGCTGCGCACCCACCAGCAGCCCGCCCTCGATGTAGAACGTCGGCGTGCTGTTGGCGCCGGCGCGCTCGGCACCCGCGGCATCTGCCTCGATCTCGGAGCGCGTGGCTTCCGTCGTGAGGCACTGGAGCATCGGTTGTTTCGGCACGCCGGCCGAATCGGCGAGAGAAATCAGGAACGGCGCCGGATCCTTGAGCGGCGCCCAGACGCTCTGGTACTTGAAGAGGAGATCGTGGATCGGCCAGAAGCGGTTCTGGCGCGCGCCGCACATGGCGAACTCCGCGGCCGCGACGGCGTTCGGGTGGATCGTGCCGAGGGGAAAGTTGATGAAGATCCAGCGGACGCGGCCCGTGTCGATGTAGGCTTTGCGGATCGCCGGGAAGACGTCGAGCGTGTGCCGCCGGCAGTAGGGACACTGGAAGTCGGACATCTCGTAGACGGTGACGGGCGCGGTGGCAGCGCCCAGCGTCCGCGCGGCGAGCGGGTCGGCTTTCGGGGCAGCGGGCGTGGGGTGCGCCGGCGCTTGCGCCGTGAGCAGCACCAGGAGACTCGCGCCAAGGAGCCGCGCGCGCGCGCGGAGGGGCCGTTCAGGTTGCACTCGTCACCTCGCGATCGTGAGGTCGGCGGACCGGCCGCCGCCAATCAGTACTTGGGCCGTTGCTTGCCCGTGCGGCTGTTGAGCAGGACGGTGTCGCCCTCGACCGGCACGTTCCAGTACCATTCGGCGTTCGGGTCGGTCGCGTCCCACGAGCGCGCGTAAATCCACCAGTGGCCATCGCCCAATCGAAAACGGGCCCATCCGCGAGGGCCCGTCGTGTCGGCCACGGGCTCGGCGCCGCGCTGCTGCGCGATCGTGCGCACGATGCGGTCGTACCCCTGGTAGGTGCTATCTTCCCACAGCCTCACACGGGCGCGCAGGCTGTCGCTCCGCGCCACGAATTCCCGCCGCGCCCGATCGAGCGCGGCTCGCGTGTCCGCCACCCGCTGCTCCGCCGAGTCGAGCGCCGCGGACTCGCTGGTGAAGCGCTCGTAGAGTTCGCGGTAGCGCGGCGCGTTCCGGGGCAGTGAATCGAGCTCCGTCTTGAGCTGCCGGCGCGACGCACGCAGACGACTGGCGTCGTAGTCTGCGCGGGCGTACGCGGCAAAAGGCGCGCGAAAGCGGTCGAAGAGCGTGTCGAGCGCCGCTTCGGCGGCGGCTGGCCGCGGCGTCTGCGCTTGCTGCTCGAGCGCGCGAAGGACGCTGTCGCGATCGTATGGCAGCGCGACGAGCCCGATGCCCGCGGCGGGCGTCTCGATCGAATCGGGTCCCGGAATCGAGACCCGCACGGACACCACCCGCGGTCTGTCGCATGCGGCGAGGACCAGCGCGAGGAGCAACCAGAGACGTGGCACTGATCAAAGGTATCGCGGGCGGGATGGCGCTTCAACTCGTGGCCGCGGCACTCCTCACCGCCCAGAACCCCGCCGTCACGCGGCTCTTCCCGGCGCAGCCGACGGGCTACGTCACCGACATGGCCGGCATCGTCGACGCCGCGAGCGCGTCCGCGATGGACGATCTGATCAGGAAACTCCGGGGTGCCACCGGTGCCGAGATCGCGGTCGTCACGCTCCCGACCATCGACGACCGCGACGAGGCCGAGGTGGCGCTCGCGATCGGGCGCGCGTGGGGTGTCGGGCGCAAGGCCGAAATCGGCGACTCGACCCGGAACGCGGGGCTCGTGGTGCTCCTGGTGCCGCGACAGAACGGGAAAGCGGGCACCGGCCACATCCGCATCGAAGTGGGGCAGGGACTCGAGGGCATTGTCACCGACGCCGACGCGGGCACCATCCGGCGCGACGTGATGGGCCCGCTGCTCAACCAGGAGAAGTACGGAGCGGCGCTGCGGGCGGGGGTCGAGACACTGGTCGGGCTCATTGCGCGCGGGTACGGCGTCAGCGATTCCGCGCTCACGGCGTTCCAGCCACCGCCGGAATCCGGTGGCGGTGGCGGGCTCCCCTGGTGGGTCCCGCTGCTCATCTTCTTCGTGTTCATCATGGCCACGAACGCGATGGGTCGCGCGGTCCGGGGCGGGCGGCGGGGCGGCATATATTGGGGTGGCCCGTGGATCGGCGGCGGCTGGGGCGGCGGCGGAGGCTGGGGCGGCGGCGGCGGCGGCGGGTTCGGCGGATTCGGGGGCGGCGGCGGCTTCAGTGGCGGCGGATCGGGAGGACGATTCTGATGGCGGATGCGGTGCCGGCGGGAGTCGAGGCGTTTCTCACCCAGGTCGACGCGGCGCTCGGTGCGGGTTATACCGCGCTGCTGTTCGGTTCCGCCGCGCGGGGCGACCGGGTCGAGCGCCGCTCCGACGTGAACCTGATGCTGGTGCTCGAGCGGGTCGATCCCGCGGTGCTCCGCGCGCTGCACGCGCCGTTCGCGGCCTGGCGCAAGGTGAGCCGCACGCCGCCCATTCTCATTTCGCGAGACGAGTGGGCCCGCGCGGCGGACGCGTTCCCGATCGAGCTCAGCGACATGCGCGCGGCGTACCGGGTGCTGCGCGGCCCCGACCTCGTGGCCGGCCTCGCGCTCGACGTGCGGGACCTGCGCCGCGCCCTGGAGCACGAGCTTCGCGGCAAGCTGCTCCGCCTGCGCCAGGGGTACGTCGCCCACGCGAGCGACCCCGCGGCGCTCGGCGCGCTCGCGTCCGGAAGCGCCGCCACCATTCTGTTGCTGCTCCGCTCGGCCCTGGTGGTTGCGGGCCGCCCGGTGCCGCCGGCTGCGGACGCGCTCATTGCCGCCGCGGCCGAGCTCGTCGGTTTCGACGCCGAGAGCGTGCGCGCCCCGGTGCGGCGGCGGGGCGACCGCTCGCCCCGCGCGAGCGCTCAGGAGTTCGAGGCGTATCTCGACGCCGTGGCTCGCACGGCGCAGTTCGTGGATCACCTTCAGCCCGGAGTTGAGCCGTGACGCAGCGTACCACTCCCTTTCAGCGCGCGGGATGGCTCGCGCTGGCCGCGCTTCTCGTGACCGGGTGCGGCTACAATACGATCCAGAGCCTGGACGAGCGGGTGAATCAGGCGCAGGCGCAGATTCAGACCCAGCTCCAGCGCCGCGCCGACCTGATCCCGAACCTGGTGAACACGGTGAAGGGCGTCACCAAGCAGGAGGATACGGTCTTCATCTCGATCGCCAATGCGCGCGCCCGGCTCTCCGGCGCGATCCAGTCGGACAACGTGGCGGAGATGTCGGCGGCCAACCAGCAGTTGACCGCGGGCCTGGGGCGCCTCCTCGCGATCTCGGAGAATTATCCGCAGCTCCGCTCGAGCGAGAACTTCCGCGCGCTGCAGGATCAGCTGGAGGGAACGGAAAACCGGATCGCGGTGGCGCGCACCGACTACAACGCCGCGGTCAACGATTTCAACGCGTACATCCGGCGGTTTCCCTACAACCTGACTGCCAAGGTCTTTGGGTTAGGGCATCCGCGCGAGTATTTCGAAGCGGCTCCGGGCGCGGAGCAGGTACCGCAGGTGAAGTTTTAGAAGGGCGGTCGAGGCGGTAAGGACGGCAAAGGCGGTAAGGACTCGGCCCGCGAGCACCTTACCGCCTTCGGCTTACCGCCTACCTCGCTCCTTCGCTGCCTTCACCCTCAGTCGGTGACTACGCTCTCCGGCATCACGTACCGCAGCGGATTCACCGGTCTCCCATTCACATGCACCTCGTAATGCAGATGCGGACCGGTGGCCAATCCCGTATTCCCCACGAGTGCAATCCGCTCGCCGCGGTGGACGTGCTGGCCTACCTTGACGAGGATGCGGGATGCGTGGGCGTAGCGGGTCTCGATGCCGTAGCCGTGATTGATGACCAGCGTATTGCCGTAGCCGTTCTCGTACCCTTCCGAGACCACGGTGCCCGCGGCGGGAGCTTCGATGGGAGAACCCATCGGTGCGGAGACGTCGATGCCTTCGTGCGGTCGCGCCACGTGGAGGATCGGGTGCTCCCGCATCGAGGAGAACGCGCTCGACAGCCAGCCCTGCGTCGGCATGATCGATGGCGTCGCGGCCAGGCGCTCGCGGTGCGAGGCCAGGCTGTCGGCCGCGGCATCGAAGGACGAGGCGAGCAGGTTGGCGCGGCGGATGAGCGCGTTCACGTCCACCCTGAGCTCCGACGTACGGCGGAGCAACGGGCTCGCGGCGGGGATGCCGGCCGGGACGGGGCCGCCGATGCCGGCGGCGAGGACCTGGGGATCGATCGGGTCGAGGCTCGCGAGCATCCGGATGTGCACGTCGCGCTGGGAAATGCGGGCGAGCGTATCGGTGAGCGCGCCCAGCCGGCCGTGAATGTCGCCCAGCTCGCGGGTGAGCCGGAGGTTTTCTTCTTCGATCTGTGATGTGCGGGAGAGATCTATCTTGCGGGAAACGGTGGCGTATCCGACGAGCAGCGCGCACGCGGCGATCGTGACGCCGCCGGCGGCTATCGCGCGGAGCACGCCGTGCGACACCTCGATGATCTTCGACGGCTCCGCGCCGTGCGGCACGAGCACGATGGTCCAACGGCGCTTCGCCATACCCACCACCTGGCCGAGAGTTGTTACGCGATACCGAAGACCGGCGAATTGTGACGGGGTGACAGCCCCCAGCAGTTCAAGATTGGTGCCCTGCAGCCGTTCGTGACGTGAGTTGCATCACGCCGGGCGCGCAAAAGTTTGCCCGCCCGGCCGTCTTGTCAAGATACCCGAAGCTAAGTGTCACGCGGGCGCCGGCTTGGGAAAGAGCGCCTCGGGCCTGCTGGTGCTCCTGCCCGCCACCGGCGGATCTTCGAGAGAGCGCCAGGGGGCCGCGGCCGCATCGCCGGCCTGCCCGAGCCCGGTCCAGAGCGCCTGTGCCTTGCCTGGAATGAACGGACTCGCCAGGACCGCGAGACGATACAGGCAACGCGCAAGAGTCGCTAGAGCCTGGTCCAGCTCGTCGGCCCGGTTTTCCCGGGCCAGGGTCCATGGGGCCGTCTGCTGAATGTAAAGATTGGCAGCGTCGACCAGCGCCCACGCGGCCTCCGCACCCTCTCTCAGCGCCAGCCGGTCCATCGCCTCGGTGTACCGCGCCACGGCTGCGCGGGCCACCGCTTCGAGCGTGGTGCCGACGCCCCCGGCAGGCACCACGCCGCCACGATACCGCCCGACCATCGCGAGCGCGCGGCTTACGAGATTCCCGAACCCATCAGCGAGGTCGGCGGTGTACCGCTCGTCGAAGCGCTCCCAGGTGAAGTTGCCGTCGGCTTCGAACCCCACCTCCCGCAGCAGGAAGTAGCGGAGCGCATCCGCGCCGTGCCGATCGATGGCCTCGTCCAGGCTCACCGCTCCGCCGGCGGACTTCGAGACCTTCACGCCGCTCCACTGCACGTACCCGTGGGCCCACACTTCTCGCGGAAGCGCCACGCCGGCCGCAAGCAGCATCGCCGGCCAGATGATGCAATGGAAGCGCGTGATGCCCTTGCCGACCACGTGCAGATCCGCGGGCCAGAGCCGGGTGTAGCCCGGGTCGGGAAATCCGGTGGCGGAGAGATAGTTGATGAGGGCGTCGAACCAGACGTAGACCGTCTGCTCCGGATCGCCGGGGAACGGAATCCCCCACGAAAGGCGCTGGCGGGAGATCGAGATGTCCTGCAAGCCGTCTTCCAGCACCCGTACGACTTCGTTGCGTCGGATGGCGGGCTCGACCGCAAACTCGCCGGACCGGATCCGGTCGAGCACCGCATCGCGGTAGCGGCTCAGGCGGAAAAAGTGGTTGCGCTCACGCGTGGCGATCAGCTCGAGCTGCGGGTGCTCCTCGCAATGCCCGTTCACGATCTGCGCCTCGGTCTTGAACTCCTCGCAGCCGACGCAGTAGAGCCCCTCGTACTCGCCGACGAAGAGGTCGTCCGGATTGCGCGCGCGGATCTGCTCGATGAGCGCGACGGTGGCCCGGTGGTGGCGCGGCTCGGTGGTGCGGATCCAGTCGTCGTGCGAGCAGTGCAGGCGGCGCCAGACGGCCTCGAAGCGCTCGGCCAGCCGCGCCACCCACGCATCGGGCGGCACGCCGCTCCGTTCGGCGGCCTGCGTCACCTTCTGCGCGTTCTCGTCCATGCCCATGACGAAGTGCACCGCGTCGCCGCGGAGCCGCCGGTACCGCGCAATGGCGTCGGCGCCGATTTTCTCCAGCGCGTGCCCGAGGTGCGGCTCGCCGTTGGCGTAGTCGATCGCCGTGGTGAGGTAGAACTTCATGCGGAGTCACCGGCCTCGGCGCCGTCGCCAGCGCCGCCCGCATCGTCGCCGCCGCCCGCATCGTCGCCGCCGCCCGGGGTGTCGCCGCCGCGGCGGCCGCGCGAGCGCCGGCGGCCCGGCCGGCGGCCGGGCCCGGCGTCGGGTCGAGGCGCCGTGGCCTGCGCGGCGCGCGCTTCCGCGGTCGGCAGAACCTCGCCCAGCGCGCGCATCTCCTCCTGAAGCTGCACCAGAGGGATGATGCGGCCGCCCCGCTCCTCGCCTTTCAGGAAGACCCGTTCGCGAAAGATGTCCACCGCGATCACGCGCTCCGGCCCGGCCGCCGTGCGGAGCGTCTTCCCTTCCTTGGGGAAACGCTTCCGGGCGGCGACATAGAACTCATGCTCGTACTTGAGGCAGCAGAGCAGCCGCCCGCAGCCGCCGGAGATCTGCGAGGGATTGAGCGAGAGGTGCTGGTCCTTAGCGAGCGCCAGGTTGATGGGCGAGAGTTCGGTGAGCCAGGTCGAGCAGCAGTACTCCCGGCCGCAGCGGCCCACGCCGGAGAGCCGCGCCGCCTCGTCGCGCACGCCGATCTGCCGGAGCTCGATGCGGGTGCGGAAGAGCGATGCGAGATCGCGCACCAGCGCCCGGAAGTCCACCCGCTGGTCCGCGGTGAAGTAGATCGTGAGCTTGTTGCGGTCCCACTGCCACTCGGTGTCGCTCACCTTCATGACGAGCCGGTGGTGGCGCACCCGCTCGATCACCTTGCGCCGCACCTCTTCCTCGTTCCGGCGCCCCTCGGCGTGCTGCCGCGCGTCGTCCGGCGTGGCGCGGCGGAGCACGGCTTTGGGCGGCTCGTCTTTGGTCTCGAGCTCGCCGACGCCGCAGCCGCTCGCGCACGCGGTGCACTTGCGCGCCGCCACGTCGCCCGCCGCGGTGACGCGCCCGTAGTCCTTCCCGCGCTCCACCTCGACCACCACCGCCTCTTGCAGGCGGAGCGGGTCGGCCTCGTCGGCCCAGGTGAAATAGCCTTTGCGGGTGCCCTTGAAGCGGACTTCGACCGTCTGCGGCATCACGTCTCGCTGACCACGCCCATGGCGGCGTACTTCTCGGCCCGCCGCTTGACCAGCTTGTCCGGGCGGATCTTGCGCAGCTCGGTCATGTGGCGGATGAGCGCCTCACGGAGCGCCTCGCCGGTGGCGTCGGGGTCCACGTGCGCGCCGCCGGCCGGCTCGGGGATGACTTCGTCGATGAGCTTGAGCCGGAGCAGGTCGTCGGCGGTGAGCTTGAGCGCTTCGGCCGCCCGCTCGCGCTGGCTCGCGTCCTTCCACAGGATGGCCGCGCACCCTTCCGGCGTGATGACCGAATACACCGAGTTCTCCAGCATGAGCACCCGGTCGGCGACACCGAGCGCCAGCGCGCCGCCAGAGCCGCCCTCGCCGATCACGCAGCTCACGATGGGCGCCTCCAGCGACGCCATCGCGATGAGGTTGCGCGCGAGCGCCTCGCTCTGTCCCCGCTCCTCGGCGCCGAGCCCGGGGTACGCGCCCGGTGTGTCGATGAGCGTGATGACCGGCGCCGAGAACTTCTCGGCCATCTGCATGAGTCGGAGCGCCTTCCGGTAGCCCTCCGGATGCGGCATGCCGAAGTTGCGCTTGAGATTCTCCTTGGTATCGCGGCCCTTCTGGTGCCCGATCACCATGACCGAGACCCCGGCGAGCCGCGCCCACCCGCCCACGATGGCCGGATCGTCTCGATACAGCCGGTCGCCGCGGAGCTCGATGAAGTCGGTAAAGATGGTGCTGAGGTAGTCGAGCGGGTAGGGCCGGCGGGGGTGGCGCGCCACCATCACGCGCTGGATCGGGGTGAGATGCTCGTAAATCTCGGCGCGGAGTCGTTCGAGCTTGGCTTGCAGTCCCTCCAGCTCTCCCTCGATGTCGATCTGCCGTTCCTCGCCGAGGCGCTTGAGATCGTCGATCTGGCGCTCCAACTCGAGCAGCGGTTTCTCGAACTCCAGGATATAGGTGGACGGCATCGGTCATCCCGCTTTCACGTAATGGACGGCGTCGTGGCCGAGCAGGTCGCGTAGCGCGCGCAACAGGTCGTCGCCGGCCGCGACGCGCAGGCGCCGCGAGCGGAGCCGGACAGCCTCTCCATTCCCGTCGGACCATTCAATATAGACCGGGATCGGCCCCCGATGCGCCTCGCAGAGGGCGGCGGCCGCCTTGAGCGCGGCGGAGGCCGGCGCAGACGGCGCGCGCCAGCGGAGGCTCAGGCCCACCGCGCCCGACTCCTTCAACTCCTCGAGCGGGCGGGCGTCCTCGACGACGAACGGCGCGCGGTCCTCGCCCCGGTCGCGCGCGCTGTAGCCGCCGGTGAGGAGCAGCGCGGCGTCCGGCTGGATGGTCTGGTTGAGCTTGGCCCACGCTTCCGGAAAGACGATCGCCTCGGCCGTGCCGTGGAAGTCCTCCAGCACGAGCCGCGCGTATTCCTTTCCGGTTTTCTTCGAGATCTGCCGCTTCACGGCCGTCACCACGACGGCCGTGCTCACCTGGTGCTCGCTCCACTCGTGCAGGGTGGCCGTGGTCCGGGTGCCGAACAGCTCGACCTCGCTCCGGAACCGCTCCAGAGGGTGGCCGGAGATGAAGAAGCCGAGAACATCTTTCTCGCGCGCCAAGCGCTCGCTTTCCGGCCATTCGGGGACCTCTGGAAGCGCGCTCGAGGCGGGAAGGGCGGTAGAGGCGGCAATGGTAGTAGGCGTACCGGGATCGCCAAACAACGAACCCTGGCCGGCCTCGCGCTCCTGCTGCTTCAACTGCGCCTCGGCGAGGGCGCGGTCGAGAGCTTCGATCAGTTGCTTGCGGTGCCCGCCCAGGCCGTCGCATGCCCCGGCGGCGATGAGCGACTCGAGCACCCGCTTGTTGCAGAGGCGGAGGTCGATGCGCTCGACCAGGTCGGTGAGCGTCGTGAAGGGGCCCGTGCGGCGGGCCGTGATGATCGAGTCGATGGCCCCCCAGCCGACGTTCCGGACCGCGCCCAGGCCGAAGCGGATCCGGCGCTCACCGGTGACGGTGAACTTGAAGCCGGACTCGTTGACGTCGGGCGGCAGCACCTCGAGCCCGAGCTCGCGTCCCTCGTTGATGTACTGCACCACCTTGTCGGTGTTGCCGATTTCCGACGAGAGCAGCGCTGCCATGAACTCGGCCGGGTGGTGCGCCTTGAGCCACGCGGTCTGGTACGCCAGCACCGAGTACGCCACCGAGTGCGACTTGTTGAAGCCGTAGCGCCCGAAGGTGACGATCTGCCGTCCCACCTCCTCCGCCATCGGGCGCGCGTGCCCCCGCGCCACGGCGCGCTCGACGAACTTGGCCACCTCCTGATTCGCCAGCTCCTGATTCTTCTTGCCCACCGCCTTTCGCAGCACGTCCGCTTCGGCCAGCGAGAAGCCGGCCAGCACGTTGGCGATGCGCATCACCTGCTCCTGGTAAGTGATGACGCCATGGGTCGGCTCCAGCACCTCCTTGAGCAGCGGATGCGGATAGGTCACCCGCTCCTGGCCGAGCTTCCGCTTGATGAAGACGGTGTGCATGCCCGCGTCGAGCGGGCCGGGGCGGAGCAGCGCGTTCGAGGCGACGAGGTCGTCGAATCGGTCGCAGCGCATGGCGCGCAGCGTGTCGGTCGCGAGCGGCGACTCGAACTGGAAGATGCCGCCGGTGCGGCCGGCGCGGAGCAGCGCGTAAACCTCGGGGTCGTCGAACGGCAGCGCGTCCATGTCCGGCGCCGCCTGGCCGGGTCCTGCCCGCTCGGCGATCATCCGGACCGCGTCGTGGATCACGGTGAGCGTCTTGAGGCCGAGCATGTCCATCTTGAGCATGCCGACCTTCTCGAGCGCGTCCATGTCGTACTGCGTGATGATCGCGTCCTCACCGCCGGTGCTCTGGCCCGCGCCCCGGGTTGGGGCGGTGCACACCGGGACGTACTCGACGAGCGGGCCCGGCGCGATCACGACGCCCGCCGCGTGCACCGACATGTGGCGCGAGATGCCCTCGATCCGGCTGCTCAGGTCGAGCAGGCGCGCGTAGGTGGCATCCTCCTCGGCGAGCTGGCGCAGCTCGGCGATCTTCGTTCTCGCCTCGGGGATGGTGAGGCTGAACGCCGGGCCCGAGGGGATGAGCTTGGTGAGTTTGTCGGCGTCGCCGGGCGGCACCCGGAGCACGCGGGCCACGTCCTTCACCGCGGCGCGCGCCTTCATGGTGCCGAACGTGACGATCTGGCCCACGCTCGCGCGGCCGTAGCGCTGGCGCACGTACTCGATCACCTCGCCGCGTCGCTCGAAGCAGAAGTCCACGTCGATGTCCGGCATCGAGACGCGCTCGGGGTTCAGGAATCGCTCGAACAGCAGGTCGAACCGGAGCGGGTCCACGTTGGTGATGCCGAGGGAGTACGCCACCAGCGAGCCGGCGGCGGAGCCGCGGCCCGGGCCCACCGGAATGCCGCGCGCGCGCGCCGCCGCGATGAAGTCCTGCACGATGAGGAAGTAGCCCGCGTACCCCGCCGTATTGATGACGCCGAGCTCGTAGTCGAGCCGCTCCTGGACGGCGGGCGGCAGGGGCTCGCCGTAGCGCGTGCGCGCGCCATCGGACGCGAGTCGGCCCAGCAGCGCCTCGTCGCTCGCATACTCGGCTGGGCGGGGGAACTCCGGCAGGAAGTAGCGCTTCTCGAAGGAGAACTCGCAGAGATCGGCGACGGTCTGCGTGTTGGCCAGCGCATCGGGCTGGTCGGGAAAAACCGCCCGCATCTCTTCCGACGACTTGACGTACGACTCCCGGCCGGTGAATCGGAACCGACGCGGGTCGTCGAGATCGCTGCCGGTGCCGATCGCGAGGAGCACGTCGTGCGCTTCGGCGTCCTCGCGCCGCAGGTAGTGCGCGTCGTTGGTCGCCACGACACCAAGGCCCAGCTCGCGGCCGAGGCGGAGCATGCCTTCGGTGACGATGCGCTCGTCGGTGATGCCGTGCTGCTGGATCTCGAGCCAGAAGCCGCCGGGGCCGAAGGTCTGCGCGAACCACTCCGCGCTCCGGCGCGCCTCCTCGTACTTCTGCTGGCGGAGGTAGTGCGCGACTTCGCCTGAGAGGCACGCGGCGAGGCATACGATGCCCTCCGCGTGCTCGGCGAGCACTTCCTTGTCGATGCGGGGTCGCCGGTAGAACCCTTCCGTGAACCCGATCGACGTGAGCCGCACGAGGTTCCGGTAGCCGGTGCGATTGCGGGCGAGCAGCACGAGATGGCTGTAGTGCGCCGGTGCCCAGGCCGGCTTCTGCGCGTCGCGCCGGGATCCGAAGGCGAGGTATGCCTCGAAGCCCAGGATCGGCCGGATGCCCTGGGCCTTCGCTTCCTCGTAGAAGGTCCAGGCCGCGTGCATGTTGCCGTGATCGGTGACGGCAAGGCTGTCCATGCCGAGCCGCCGCACTTGCGCCACCAGCTCGGGGATCCGGTTGGCCCCGTCGAGGAGGGAGTATTCGCTGTGGGTGTGGAGGTGGACGAAGGACATCGTGACGGCGTGCCGGGCTACCGGTTGCCGCCCGCGCTTCTCCGGGAAAGCTCAGCCCACACCTGCTCCGCCGGCACCGCGCGGGCGCGGAGCAGCACGAGCAGGTGATACAGCAGGTCCGCCGACTCGGCGACGAGGCGCCCGTCGTCCTGGGCGAGCGCTGCGACCACCACCTCGACGGCCTCCTCGCCCATCTTCTGCGCGACGGCGGGCGTGCCCTCGTCGAGCAGGCGCGCGGTGTACGAGCCCTGAGGCCGCTCGGCGGCGCGGGCATCGATGCGCGCGGCCAGGCCGTCGAGCACGCGGGCGTCCTGCGCGCTGCGCCGGACCGCTGCTTCGGCGGGCGTGCGTTCGACCGCGCCCTCGGACGTCACCCGCGCGGTGAAGCAGGTCGGGTCGCCGGTGTGACATGCCGGCCCGGTCTGGTCGACCTCGTAGAGCACGGTGTCGCCGTCGCAGTCGAGTCGGATTTCGCGCACACGCTGGACGTGGCCCGACGTTTCCCCTTTCCGCCACGGCGCCCGGCGCGAGCGGCTGAAGTAGTGGGCGAATCCGGACGCGCGAGTCGAGCGCAGCGCGTTCTGGTCGGCGTACGCGAGCATCAGCACGTCGCCCGTCCGGCGCTCCTGCGCCACCACGGGGACGAGCCCATCGGCATTGAATTTGACGTGGGAGAGCCAGGCATCGTCGGACACGGTGAGAAGGTACCGGCGGGTCCGGTGATTGTCAAAAGCCATTGTGCCATCGTATTTTGCTGCCCACGTCGCGCCCAACCAGCCTGCCGGAGCGTCTGCCCCGTGACCCGACATTTGCCGTTCCTTGCGTTGACGACGTCCCTCGCCATGTTGGCGGCGTGCAGCAGCGACACCACCGGACCGAACCCCGATCTCTCGTGCACAAGCCTGCAGCCAACGGTGCTCTCGCCCGGCCAGTTCGCCATCAGCGACCCCGGTGTCACGCCGTGCGTGGCGCTGCCCGCGGCAGGCGCCGCGGGCGCCGAGTATCTGTATCTCGCCATCGCCACCGCAGGCCAGGTGACGGATCAGGGCATCGCCGGGCCGTACGCGCTCACGGGCAACGCGGCGGCCGCCACCGCATCGTCCGGACCCGCGCCTGACGTGATCTCGACCGCGCTCTTCCCCGCCTTTCGGCGCCCCGCCACGGCCGAGCAGTTCCATGCGATGCTGCGACTCCGCGAGCAGGCCCTGTCGACCGATCCCGGCACGCGGCTCTTCCGCCCGGACGTCACGCGGGCGCCCTCGTTCGCGGCCGCGCCCGTCGTGGGCGACGTCGAAGACTTCAACGTCTGCGCCACCGACCAGTGCACGTCGTTCGTGACGGTCACCGCGACTGCGCGGCAGGTGGGCGGCCAGGTGGCCATCTTCACCGACAATTCCGAACCGGTCGGCGGCGGCTACTCGCAGACGGACATCGATCAGGTGGCGCAGCTCTTCGACGACTTCCTCTACCCGATCGACACCACCAACTTCGGCCCCGTCACCGACATCGACCAGAATTCGGTGGTGAAGGTGCTGCTCACGCCGCAGATCAACAAGCTGAGCGGCAACTGCAACGTCACCAACAGCGTCATCCTGGGATATTTCCTGAGCTCCGATCTGGAGCCGTCGGTCCCCGGCTCCAACAAGGGGGAAATCTTCTACGGGATCGTGCCCGATCCCAACAACAGGAACTGTGGAATCTCGGCCGCGTTCGCGCGGGCCAATCTCGCGCCGACGTTCATCCACGAGTTCCAGCACATGATCAGCTACGGGCAGCACGCGCTCCGGCGCACGGGCGCGGCGGAGGTGACCTGGCTCAACGAAGGACTTTCGCATTACGCCGAGGAGCTGGGCGGCCGGCTCATTCCGGACGCGTCGAACCCGACCCGCGGCAGCACGGAGACCTATATCCAGTTTGCGCTCTCCGACTTCCAGAATGCGTTCGAGTATCTGAACTTTCCCGAGCAGGTCTTCCTGATTGATCCCGCCAGCTCGAGCGGTCTGCTGCCGGAGCGCGGCGCCAACTGGCTGTTCGTGCGCTGGGCGGCGGAGGCATTCGGCGGAGCGACGCCGTCCGGATTCGTCGTCAAGGCGACCGACTTTACCCGGAAGCTCGAGGAGACGAATCTCACGGGCGCGCCCAACGTGGTACAGCAGAGCGGAGTGCCGTTCGACCGGCTGGTATCCATCTGGCAGATGGCGAACTACCTCGACGACCTGCAGGGTTTCGCGCCGGCCGATCCGCTCTTGCAGTACCAGAACCTGGACCTGCGGGACGTGTTCGCGCAGCTGAACGCGCAAGACTCGCAGAACGGCACCGCCACGCCGCAAATCTTCACCAAGCCCTATCCGCTCACGCCCGACAGCACGAGCGGCGACTATGCGCGTACCGGTACGCTCAAACAGGGCTCCTCGCACGACGTGCTGATCAAGCAGGGCGCGAACGCGGGGCCGGTGCAGTTCCGGCTCACGGGCACGGCCAGCACCGCGATCTCGGCCGCGCTGATCCCGCGGATCGGGCTCGTGCGCATCCGGTGAGTCGGGGCATGCTCTTCCTGGTTTTCGTCGGGGTCCTCTTCGCCGGATACGGCACCGCATATCTCTCGAGCCGCGATGTGCGCTACCTCACGCGTGCGGGGTTCGAGGAGACCCGCATCCTGAAGTCGCGCCAGCCCATCGCCGATCTGGTGCGCGATCCCGGCACGGCGCCCGAGCTTCGGCGCTCGCTCCGCCTGGTGCTCGACACCCGCGATTACGCGGCACATCTGGGCCTCAAGGCCGGCGACACCTACACCACCTACGCGGACGTCGGCCGCGATACGCTGCTGCTCAATCTGTCCGCGGCGCCCAAGGACTGCATCTGCCCGTACACCTGGAAGTATCCCATCGTGGGGCGGATTCCGTACAAGGGATTCTTCGACTTCGACGCCGCCCGGCGCGAGGCGGCCGGCCTCGAGCGCCGCGGCTATGACACCTATCTCCGGCCGGCGGCGGCGTTCTCGACGCTGGGCTGGTTCAATGATCCGCTGCTCTCGACCGCGCTCACGCCGGATTCGGTCGAGCTCGCGGCGCTCGTCTTTCACGAGATCGCCCACAATACGCTGTACGTGCCAAGTGCGACGCCGTTCAACGAGAGCTTTGCGCAACTCGTCGGCTACCGGGCGGCGGAGCACTTCTTCGGCGACCGGGGCGATCCCGCCGCCGCCCGCTATGCCGCCGACCGCTGGCACGACGAGATCGTGCTCGGCGCCTACTACGATTCGCTGGTGAGTCGGCTCGACACGTTCTACGCGACCCATCCCGCCCCCGCCGCGCTCGACTCGGGTCGCGCCGCGGCCGCGCGCTGGGCCCGCGAGCAACTCGAGGGGCCGATCGGCAGCCAGCTCCGCACCTACCACATCGGCCCGCTCGGCGAGCGGCCCATCAATAACGCGCGGCTCGTGGGGGCAAGGATCTACCGCACCCGCCTCGATCTCTTCGACCGCTGGTACGAGCAGCACGGATCGAGCGTGCGGGAGAGCGTCGCCGCGCTCGAGCAGCTGATGCAGGGGGTCCAGGGCGACAGCGCGTACGCCCGCCTCGAGCGCGCGGTAGGCGATCGCGCGCAATAGAGCGGGGCGGCATTCGAATGCACGAGAGGGCGCCGAGTTTGTCGGCGCCCTCTCGTATTTCGGGGCTCGCACCGCCCGATGCCGTTCCGGCTACCGTGATGAATCGCTGCTCATCCGGGACGAGTCGGTCCGGATGTGAGTGGAGTCGTTGCTGGTTTTGCCCTGCTCCGAGCTGGTGGTCGAGGTCGTGTCGCCGTGGAGCCGGTGGTGCCGCCGATGCTTCCTCGCGTGCGTCCTGGTTTTGGACGAATCGCTCGTGCTCATGGACGACGTGTCGCTGCTCGCGCCGGAGGGGTTCTGCATCGACGACGAGTCCTGGGCGAGGCCCGACTGGGTGCTGTCGCTCCCGACAGCCTGCGGCCGCTCCATGCCGCGATAGCCTGGAGGGTTCTGCTGACCGGTCGTGTCGACCGGGTAGCCCCACTTGCGCCCCGGCGTCGAGTCGTTCACTGCACCGGTTTCGACCGGCTGCCCGGCCGAGTCAGCCGCGTTCTGCCGCTCGCGCTGCTGCACATGGCTCGTGGGGTTCGGCTGGTAGCTGCTATCGGCGACGCCCGAATCGTTCGCGGCCTCGGCGCTATCGATGCCTGCGGGCCGCTCCATGCCACGATAGCCTGGGGGATTCTGCTGACCGGTCGTGTCGACCGGGTAGCCCCATTTTTTGCCCGGCGTCGAATCCTGCGCGCTCGACGTGCGGCTCGAGTCCTGTGCCATCCGGCTCGTATCCGCCGGCATCTGGCTCGAATCCTGTGACATCTGACTCGAGTCCGGTGTGGTGTACGTCTGGCCCTGCTGCGAGGTGGTGCTGGTGTCCTGGGCCGCGGCGGTCTGGATGCCGACCACGAGGGTCAGTGATCCAGCCAGCGCGGCCATCAACGTGTAGCGCTGCGTCATCTTCATATATGCGTCTCCTGTAGCCTGCGGCTCGTGCTCGCCTGCGTGTCGTGGCGCGGGTGCAATGTCCAGACGTTGAGGGTATCCCCCTGCACCGCGCGCTTCTGTGAGACGTGTCACGGGTACGGTGAGCCGGGTCCCGGCGTCATGGCGCGCCGAGTCAATCCGTGTACCTTTGCAGCCATGGTTCGAAAATTCGTGCAGCGCGAACGTGCGCGCCTTCTCGGCGAGCTCCGCGACTTTCTTGCGATCCCGAGTGTAAGCGCGCTCCCCGCGCACGCGGCGGACTGCCGCCGCGCCGCGGACTGGCTGGCGGCCGAGCTCCGGAGGCTCGGTTGTCCGACCGTCCAACTGGTCGAGGGGCGGGGACACCCGGTGGTGTGGGCCGAAAGTCCGCCCCGATCAGGATGTCCGACGGTTCTCCTCTACGGCCACTACGACGTGCAGCCGCCCGATCCCCTCGACGAGTGGATTTCACCGCCTTTCGACCCCACCGTGCGCGACGGCCGGATCTACGCCCGCGGCGCCGCCGACGACAAGGGTCAGGTCTTCTGCCTGCTCAAGGCGTACGAGGCAGTGCGCGGCGCCGGCGCGGCCACCGATGGCGGCGCGCCGCTCAACGTGCGTTTCATCGTTGAGGGCGAGGAAGAGTCCGGCGGCCACATGATCTCCGACCTGCTGCACGCCGAGCCGTGGCGCACCGAAGCGGACGCGGTGGTGGTTGCGGATATGTCATACTTCGCGCCCGGCATTCCCGCGGTCTACACGGCGCTCCGCGGCATGTGCTACGCCGAGATTGCCGTGCGCACCCTCCGCCGCGACCTGCATTCGGGCAGCTACGGCGGAGTGGCACCCAATGCGATCGAAACCCTGGTCCGGATCCTTGCGGGGCTCAAGAGTGCCGAGGGCGAGATCCAGGTCCCGAAGCTCTACGCCGCCGTGGAGCCGCCCACGGCCGGGGAGCTCAAGGCATGGAAGCGGCTGCCCTTCGACAAGAAACGGTTCCTCGAGCAGGAGGTGACCGGCAAGGCGCTCACCGGCCTCAAGCAGCACAGCATCTTCGAGCGGGTTTGGGCCCTCCCCACGCTCGAGATCCACGGCATTCGGGGCGGCTTCACCGGGGACGGCGCCAAGACCGTGATCCCCGCACAGGCCACCGCCAAGGTGAGCCTCCGACTCGTGCCAGGGCAGCGGTTCGAGCAGGTGGCCCAACAGCTCACCCGCGCGGTGGCCGCGCTCGCGCCCCGATGGGCGGATGTGGAGGTCCGCATCCTCCACGGCGGCGATCCCGTGCAGGTCGACACCGCGAGTCCCGCGTATGCGGTGCTGGATGAAGCATTCGAGCAGGTCACCGGCAAGCCGGCCGTGCGCGTACGCGCCGGCGGATCGATTCCCATCGTGCCCGAGCTGGGTCTCGCGGGTGCGCCCGTCATCCTCACCGGCATCGGGCTCCCTGACGACGGGCTGCATTCGCCCAATGAAAAGCTCGACCTCGAGCAGCTCTGGAGCGGCATCGAGGTCTTCTCGCGGTTCTTCGAGTTGTTCGGGAAGAAAGGCGGCGCGCGCTAGTCCTGGGGCTCCCGCCGCACCGGTCCTGAGTACCGCGCCTCGGTGCGGGCGTGCAGCTCGTCCACGCCGATGAGCGCCCGCACCGAGGCGATGATACCCGCGACCACGTCGTCGGCCCAATAGGGGTCGGGACGCTCGGGCGCGGGCAGTTCGGCGGCCTTGCGCTCGAGATACCGGATGGCCGTCGTGATCCACTCGGTCTGGGCGTGGTCCACAGTGGCCCAGGAGCCGGTCGAGCGCAGCTCCATTTCCTCGAGCACCTTGAGGTGGGAATCGAGTCCGCGGGTCACCGCGGGCGAGCGGAGTTTGTCGGCGACCAGCGTGAGCACGGCGCGGCGCTCCGACTCCTGCGGCTCGGGTAGCGGCGCCAGGTAGTGGCGCTGGTCGGCCACCATCTCCGCGAGCCGGATGCACACGGCGCGGATGGCGGGGAACAATGCGGTCGGCGCTTCCCGGGACCAGCTCTCGGCCGCGCGGAGGATCTCGCCGACCCGCTGATCGGCCTGCACCTCAGGGGTCGGCCGCCGTGACACTTCAGCCATGGAGGGAGGATGGTCGGGTCGCGCGCAGAAGGCAACCGTCGAGCGCGGCCGCCATGGGCTCGAGTGAAAACGCGCGGCCGATCGCGGCAACCACTTCCGCGCGCGTCTCGCGCCAGAGCGCCGCTGGGTTGTCGCCGCCGCCTCGCTCCGCCGCAACGTTCGTCATCCGCACGCCCGCGATGCCGCACGGCACGATCAGCTCGAACGGGCCGAGATCGCCCACGACGTTGAGCGCGAACCCGTGCAGCGTCACCCACCGCTTCACATGGATGCCGATGCTCGCGATCTTGCGCCCGGCCGTCCACACGCCGGTGAGGCCGGCGGCCCGCTCGCCGTGCACATCAAGGCGCGCGAGCGCGTCGATCAGCGCCGCCTCGAGCTGGCGCAGGTACCAGTGCACGTCCTGCCGGTGCCGCGCGAGATCGAGGATCGGGTAGCCCACCAGTTGGCCGGGGCCGTGCCAGGTCACGTCGCCGCCGCGCTCGGCGTCCTCGACTGCGATGCCGCGCCGCCGAAGCTCGTCAGGCGGCAGCGGGAGGCTCGTGGCACGGGCGCCGCGGCCCAGCGTGACGACCGAGTCGTGCTCCACGAGCAGCAGCACGTCGTCGGTGAGGGTGCCTTCGATTCGCGCGCGGCAAAGCGCGCGCTGCATGTTGAGCACGGGCGCATACGGCCGCCGGCCGAGATCGAGCACCTGAAGGGGGTTCACGGCGCGGCCGCCGCCCTGCGGGCGAGCACGGCCAGCGCGAGTGCCAGGACGAAACATGCGCTCGCGAGCGCCGCGAGGCCGGCGCGGCCGAACAGTTCGTGGATCGGAAGCGTCACGACCATCAGGATTACGGTGGCGAAGCTGCTCACGATCGAAAGGCCGCCGCGCCGGTAATATGAGGCGATCGGCGCCAGCAATACCCAGGTGACGAGCGCCGCGAGCAAAATGCCACCCAGCGTGCCGCCCGCGAAGAAGAGCGCCAGCCGGCCGGCCACCATCTCGTGCGCGCCGCGGGGTCGGAGCAGATCAACGACGTACACCGTGAGCGTCACGATCAAGGTGCCGGTGCCGGCGCCGGCACCCGCACCCGTGAGCGCGAGCCGGACCGGCCTCAGATGTGGATCACGCGCCCCATCGAGTCGAGCGCCGCCTCCGCGATCGCCTCGGAGAGCGTGGGATGGGCGTGGATGGCGAGGTCCACTTCCTCCACCGTGTACTCGTTGGTTCGCGCCACCACCAGCTCGTGGATGATCTCCGACGCGTGCGCGCCCACGATGTGGGCTCCTACGATCTCGCCGTATTTGGTGTCGCGGATGATCTTCACCAGGCCGTCCGTCTCGCCGGCGGTGCGGGCGCGGCCGTTGGCGCTGAATGGGAAGCGTCCCACCTGGACGGCGTAGCCCTTCTGCTTTGCCTGCTCCTCGGTGAGGCCCACGCTCGCCACCTCCGGATGGCAGTAGGTGACGCTCGGCACGTTGGTGTAGTCGATCGCCTTCGGCGGATGGCCCGCGAGCACCTCCGCCACGTGGACGCCCTCGCGGCTGCCCTTGTGGGCGAGCATCGGGGGCCCCGCGAGGTCGCCGATGCAGTACACGCCGGGGGACGTGGTCTCGAGACTCGCCGGATTCACCTTGACGAATCCGCGCTCGGTAAGCTCGACTCCCGCCGCCGCGAGCCCCAGGTTTTCGCCGTTCACCGCGCGGCCGGCCGCCATCAGCACGCGTTCCGCTTCCAGCTTTTCCGCCTTGCCCCCGGCCTCGAACTCGAGGGTGACCTTCTGCTTGCCGACGGTGGCGCGGGTGATCTTGGCCCCCGCGTGCATCGCAATGCCGCGCCGCTTGAAGCTCTTGGCGAGCGCCTCGGAGGACTCCGCATCCTCCAGCGGCAGAATTCGAGGCAGCGCTTCGATGAGCGTCACCTTGGTGCCGAAGGCGTTGAAGATGTCGGCGAACTCGCACCCGACGGCGCCGGCGCCCACGATGGCCAGCGAAGCCGGCGCCTGCTCCAGGAAAAGGGCGTCATCCGAGCTGATGACCGTAGTCTGGTTGAGCTCGAGCCCAAGCTGCGGCAGCCCCTTGACCCGCGACCCGGCCGCGAGCACGACCGCGCGTTTCGCCTCGTGGACGTCGCTCCCGACTTTCACCCGGCGCCCCCGCTCGAGTACGCCGGTTCCCCGGATCACCGTGATCTTGTGCTTCTTCATCAGGAACTCGACGCCCTTCGAGTTCTGGTCGGAGATCTTGCGTGACCGCCGCATGGCGACGCCGTAGTCGGTCTTGGGCTCGCCGCCGATGTCGATGCCGAGGTCGCGTGCGTCGTGGCGTATGAGGTTGGCCGCCGCCGCGCTGTGGAGCAGCGCCTTGGTCGGAATGCAGCCGATATTGACACAGACTCCGCCCAGCTTGTCGCGCTCCACCACCGCGGTGGTGAAGCCGAGCTGGGCGCAGCGGATCGCGCACACGTAGCCCGCGGGGCCGCCACCTACGACAATCACATCGAAGTTCGTCGCCACGAATTGCCTCCGAGGACCAGTTACCAGACCAGCGCGAGTGGGTTTTCCAGCATGCCCGTGAGGGTCTGCAGGAACCGGGCGCCGGTGGCGCCGTCGATGACGCGATGGTCGCAGGAGAGCGTCATCCGCATGCGCCGCCGGAGTGCCACCTGCCCCCCGTGCGCCACCGGGCGCTCCTCGATCCGGCCCACCGCGAGAATGGCCGCCTCCGGCGGATTGATGATCGCGGTGAACTCGTCGATGCCGAGCATGCCGAGGTTGGAGACCGAAAAGGTGGCGCCGGTGTATTCGTCCGGGGCAAGGCGCCGCGCGCGCGCGCGTGCGGCAAGCTCCCCCGCTTCGGCCGCGATTTCGCGCAGCGACTTCTGGTCGGCGTGGCGGATGACCGGTGTAATGAGCCCGTCCTCGATCGCCACCGCCACGCCCAGATGCACGTCGTGCCAGAGGCGGATGCGGTCGTCCTCCCACCACGCGTTGCACATCGGGTGCTGGCGGAGCGCCGTGGCGACCGCCTTGAGGATGACGTCGTTGAACGACACCTTGACGGCGGCCGAGGGGCCGTCGGCCGCGGCCTCGAGCAGCGCCGCGCGCGCCTCGGTCACGCGCTCCATGTCCGCTTCGGCAGTGAGATAGAACGTCGGGATCGGGCCGATGGACTGCACCAGCCGGCGCGCGATGGCGCGGCGCATCTGCGTGAGCGGCTGATCGGTGAAACCTTCGGCGGGGAACGCGATACGCGCAGGGCGCGCAACGGCGGCCCCGCGGGCGGTGCCGGACGCGGCGGGTGCGGCGCCCACGCCGTCGAGATCGCGCGCCACCACCCGCCCCTCGGGTCCGCTCCCTTGCACCCGCGCGAGATCGAGGCCGCGCTCAGCGGCAATGCGGCGCGCCAGCGGGGATGCCCTCAATCGGCCCCCGCTCGGCGGCGCCGGCGCTGCTGGAGTAGCTCGCGCCGCGGCGGTCGGTGCCAGGGGCGGCGCTGATTCGGTCACAGCGCGCGCGGGCGCCGCCGGCGGCATCGACACCGGCCGGTCGCGCCCCGGCGAGGGCTGCGTCGCCTCCGCATCGGGCGCGGCGAGCACGCGTTCCGCCGTCCGCGCGCGCGCGGTGACGTCGTCCGGCGTGACCTGCGGCGGCGGCGGGATCTCCTCCCCCGGCGACCCGATGAGCGCCACCTCGGCCGATACCGGCACCGTCGCGCCTTCCTCGATGGTGTGGCGGAGCAACGTGCCTCCCACCCGCGCCGCCAGCTCCATCACCGCTTTGTCGGTCTCGACTTCGGCCAGTACGTCGCCCACGGCCACCGCGTCGCCCGGCTGCTTCTTCCACTCGACCAGGCGGCCTTCCTCCATCGTGGGCGAGAGCGCCTCCATCACGACCTTCGTTGCCATCGGGCGCGGCCTCGCTCAGCTCTGGTAGAGCACGTCGCGCACCGCCCCGACGACCTTCTCCGGGTCCGCCTTGGCCGCGCGCTCGAGAAACTTGTTGTACGGCATCGGGACATCCGCGCCGGTCACCCGCAACACCGGCGCGTCGAGCTGGTCGAAGGCGTCTCGCTGGACCACGTCCACCACCTGCGCGCCCACGCCCGCAAAGTGCCAGCCCTCCTCCACCACCACGCACCGGTGGGTGTGCGCGACCGACTCGAGCACCGTCGCCTCGTCGAGCGGGCGTATGGTGCGGAGGTCCACCACCTCCGCCTCGATGCCTTCGGCCGCGAGCTGCTCGGCGGCGCGCAGCGACACCGCCACACTCTTCGAGTGGCACACGATCGTGACGTCGCGCCCGGCGCGCTTTATGTCCGCCAGCCCGAGCGGGATCACCTGCTCGCCGTCCGGTACCTCGCCCTTCACGTTGTAGAGCATCTCACCTTCGATGAACACGACGGGGTCGGGATCGCGGATGGCGCTCTTCAGCAGTCCCTTGGCGTCTGCCGGGGTTGCCGGCATCACCACCTTGAGGCCGGGGATGTGCGCGTAGTACGCCTCGAACGCCTGCGAATGCTGCGCGCCGAGTTGTAGCGCGGCGCCGCCCGGGCCGCGGAACACAGCGGGCACGCCCACCTGGCCCGCGGACATGTAGCGCATCTTCGCGGCCGAGTTGACCAGTTGATCGATGGCGAGCAGCGCAAAGTTCCAGGTCATGAACTCGATCACCGGGCGGAGCCCGACCATGGCCGCGCCCACGCCGACGCCGGCAAAGCCGAGCTCGGTGATCGGCGTGTCCACCACGCGCATCGGGCCGAACTCGTCGAGCAATCCGCGGCTCACCTTGTACGCGCCCTGATAGACCCCGACCTCCTCGCCCATGAGGAAGACGTTCGGGTCACGCCGCATCTCCTCGCGGAGCGCGGCGTTGAGGGCGTCGCGGTAGGTGAGGGTGGTCACAGGCGGATAGGCGGACGGGCGGACAGGCGGTCCGTGGCTCCCTCGGACGGCGCCTCTCCCTGCGCGGAGCCGTCCGCCTGTCCGCCCGTCCGCTCGTCCGCCTCGCCGGCATACACGTCCGTGTAGAGTTCCGACCCCTCCGGCTCCGGCGCGTTCTCGGCGAACTCGTACGCGTCGGCCACCTCGGTCACGACCTCGGCGTCGAGCGCGCGGATGGCGGCCTCGTCCATGATGCCCTCGTCGATCAGGCGATGCGACCAGAGTGCGACCGGGTCGCGCTTCCGGTGCTCCTCGACTTCCTCGCGCGTGCGGTAGTGGCCGTGAATCGGGTCGGACATCGAGTGGCCCATGAAGCGGTAGGTGCGGACCTCGAGCAGCGTCGGCGCTTTTTGCGTGCGGGCTCGCTCCACCGCGCGGTCCATGGCGTTCTTCATCGTGAGCACGTCCTGGCCGTCCACCACCTCGTTGATCATGTCGTACGACGAGGCCCGCTCCGAGATGTCGTAGATAGCGCTCGCCCGCTCGAGTGCGGTACCCATGCCGTAGCGGTTGTTCTCGCAGAGATAGACGCAGGGGAGCTTCCAGAGCGCCGCCATGTTGAGCGCCTCGTGAAAGGCGCCGTTGTTCACTGCCGCCTCGCCGAAGTAACAAACCGTCACCTGGTCGGTGTCGCGGTACTTGATGGCGAACGCCATGCCCGTGGCGAGCGGGATGTGCGCGCCCACGATCGCGTGGCCGCCGAGGAAACCGCGGCCCACGTCGAACAGGTGCATCGAGCCACCCTTGCCGCGCGAGGTGCCGGGCGCCTTGCCGAAGAGCTCCGCCATGACGGCGCGCGGCGGAATCCCCCGGGCCAGCGCGTGCCCGTGCTCGCGGTAGGAGCAGACGATGTAATCGTCGGGGCGGAGCGCCGCGATGCTGCCGACGGCCACCGCTTCCTGGCCGATGTAGAGATGGCAGAACCCACCGATCTTGCCCAGACTGTACGCTTCGCCGGCCTTTTCTTCGAAGCGGCGGATGAGCAGCATCTCGCGCAGCCAGCCGCGGTACTCTTCCGCACGGGCCGCGTCGGCCTGGCGCGAGGGCGCACGTTGGTGGCGGCGGGCGGCGGTGCCCGCCATCAGCGCGCCTCCCGGACGGCGCGCGCCTGGTCCCATGCGTGGTACGACGAGCGGGTGAGCGGGCTCGCCTCGACGTGCGCGAAGCCCATGGCGAGGCCGATGCTCCTGAGCTCGGCGAACTCGTCGGGCGTGTAGTAGCGGGCGATGGGAAGGTGGCCGTCCGAGGGGCGGAGATATTGCCCCAGCGTCACGATGTCCACGTCGCTCCGGCGCAGGTCGCGCAGGCAGGTGAGGACCTCGTCCCACTCCTCGCCGAGGCCGAGAATGATGCCCGACTTGGTGAGCCCTTCCGGCACCATCCGCCTCGCCCGCGCCAGGAGCTCGAGCGCACGGTCGTAGCGGCCGCCGGGTCGGGCCAGCCGGTAGAGCCGCTCGGCCGTCTCAAGATTGTGATTCAGAATGTCGGGGCCGGCCTCCACCACGATTCGGAGCGCCTCTTCGGAGCCCTTGAAGTCGGGGATCAGCACCTCGACCGAAGTCTCGGGCAGGCGCCGCCGGATTTCCCGGACGCAGGCGGCAAAGACTTCGGCGCCGCCATTCGGCAGGTCGTCGCGATCGACCGAGGTGATCACGACGTGCTCGAGCCCCATGCGTGCCACGGCCTCGGCCAGGCGCACGGGCTCGCCCGAGTCGTACGGTGCCGGCGTCCCGTGCGCCACGGCGCAGTAGGCGCAGTTGCGGGTGCAGACGTCGCCCAGGATCATGAAGGTGGCGGCGCGATGTGCCCAACACTCGCCGACGTTGGGGCAGCGGGCCTCCTCGCACACCGTGTGGAGGCCCAGCTCGCGCATCATGGCCTTGAGCTCGGCGTACACCGGGCCCCCAGGGGCTCGTACCTTGAGCCACGATGGCTTGCGGGGTGGGGACAGCGCGCCAGCGCGGCCGACCTCCGGGCCGGCGAGCTGCACGAGCTGATTGAAACCTTGCGGCACCACTCCTCCCAGCGGAGTCAACGACACGGACCGATCCCGCTCAAACCTAGCTGGAGTCCGTGCTGCGTTTCTACTCCGGCCGGGCCTTTCCCGACGGCGAGCGATGGGACGGCGGCCCGAGTGCTAGGGCTGTCCACACGCTTGCACGATGGTTTGCACGGCCTCCTTCACCTGATCGGAAGACGGCTCGTCCACGAAGGTCGGCCCCCGGTGCGTGAAATACTCGGCGACCGTGTGCCCGTTCACGGTCAACCCCGTCTTGCCGTCCGCCCGCGGTTTGGCCTCGACTTCGATCTGGTTGAGGAGCCTTCGGAACTGCGGCTCCGGGCGACTCACCGAGTCGTTGATCTGTTGCGCCGTCACGCGATGGTCCCGCTCATCGAACGACTTGGGCTGATAGTCGAGCTTGGTGAGCGTGGAGCGCGTGCATTCGATCGCCGCGGCCGGGCCGGCGGACGGCGTCGCGGTCACCGTGGTGTAGTAGCTGTGGCCGGCGCACGCTCCGAGAAGAGCGGCAAGGGTGCCGACGGGAACGAATCGGGGGCGCATCGCTCGGGTGTCCTCGAATGCGGTGGAGGTGGCGTGGAATCTAATCTTGCGCAAAGCAGAAGGGCGGCCGCTCCATCCGGAACAGCCGCCCTCCCTGCTGCAACGCGGGTATGAATTTAGAAGAACAGCATCATGCCGAGTGAGCCCTGGTTGCCCTTGGTGGTCTTGACGCCGCCGGCATACGTGTCGATGTGCCCATACTCGGCGACCCACCGGAGCGACTTGGTCCACTTGTACGTGATCTGCCCGTCGATCAGACGTTCCTTCAGGATTTCGTTGTCATTGCCGCTGGCCGCCTTGTCCTGATCGTTCTGGCGCAGGCGGTTCTCACCGAAGCTGCCGCCGATGATCCACTTCGTGTTGGGCGGGCTGTAGGTGAGCTGGCCGATGTAGCCGAACGAAGCGCGACCCTGCTGCTTGCCACTGCCATCGGGGATGGGGCTCACGCCCTGGTTGTCAAAGTTCGCGCCGCCGACGATGCCGTCACCCTGGAGCAGGAAACCCATGCCCTTGGACCAGAAGCCCGAGCCGGTGATCGCAAAGCCGGACACGTCAAACACGATACCGGCGCCCCCGCCATACGAGGCCAGCGAGGTACCGCCGCTCGGGGCGTTCTTCATGCTCTGTACGGCGCCGTTCACGAAGATCTTGACGTTGCTGTTCTCGCCCGTCTTGCTGCCCCAGTTCGCTTCGGCCTCCACGCGCGGCAGCTCCGCGGTGGTGTAGGGGCCGACCCGGATGGGATCGAACAGACCGATGCTGATCTGGCCCGGGCGCCCCGCCGGCGACGAGTAGGTGAGCTGCGGGCGGAAGTCGGGGTACAGGTAACCGTAGCCGATGCGGCCGAGTGCGGTGCCGCGGCCCGCGCCGCCGACGCCGACGCCGAACAGGGTCATGTCGGTGAGGATGTTGCCGCGCTGATAGAGCGCGAGTTCCTTACCCATGAGGAGCTGGCCCCAGCTGCCGCCGGCGGTCAGGTACACCTCACGCATATCGATCTGGGCGCCCGCGGCGTCGGTCCCGAAGAAGCTCGCGTTGTGGCCGCCGAACTCGACCTGCGGTGCGAACCCAAAGTGGACGCCGACGTCGACGTTCCCTTCCTTGCCCTTGGCATCGAACACGGCGAATGCCGGAAGCAGGCCCGTGCCGACACCGAGGTCTTTCGCGACCGTCGGTCCGCCGCCTGCCGCTTTTGTCTGTTGGTAGATGAAGAACGCGTTCACGTTGCCGGAGAACGTGAAGTTCCAACCGTTGGTCATCTGCATCGTGAGCTGCGCGTGGGCGGTGCTCGCCAACCCCAGCACGAGCCCCAAGCAAACCAGGCCGATCCGCTTCATGGGTGCCTTTCCCTCAGAGTTGAGTTGACTGAATTCCAACAGCCAAACACGGAACTCCTGTTGGACGAACACCAGCGTACCGATACCGACGTCCTTGTCAACTGTCGTGTGCCGGACGGGACAGCGTGTGCGTCACCTCCTGGTTGACTTGGTCGCATCGGCGCGGAGCGGCACTCCGCGCGGCCCACACCTGCGCGCCGCCCGCGACGTCGTACCGCCGCACGCCGCGCTTGCCGCACGATCCTGTAGACGCCCGTTTCCAACGCGCCAACGTGGCCCAGCACAGTGTCCGCTCCGGACTGCTCTCGAGCCCGAGCGCACCGCGGGGCTTTATACCGAGCGATGAATGGCCTTACAAGATGCGCCGTCCAGGCGGCGCGTCAAGTCCTGCACTCCCGGCCCCCGGCGATTTCCGACCAAGACTGTCCCACTTACCGCCCGTCCTCCTTGGCCGGCCCGCCCGCGCCCCTGAGCCGGTCGCGTCGCACTGCCGCGCACCGGCTCGTCGCACTGCCGCGGACCGGCTACCGGAAAAGCAGCGCCGCCTTCTTGAGCGTGAGCAGCACGCCCCAGAGCAGCGGGACGACGACCACGATCCACGCCACAGTGACGCCGCCCCAGCCGCCCGCCCGCGCCCCGCCGTTGACCACGTCCCGGTCCGCCATGCCCGCCTCCTCAGTGCACCGCTTCGGCCTTGAGCTCTGCGTCGGTCATGAAGTGCCGCTCCGCCACCGGACGTACCGCCAGGTTGCAGAAGAAGCCCACAACGAGGAGCGCGGCCATGAGATACATGGTGAAATCGTAGGCGTGCGTGCCGGGGACGCCGTGGTCCCGCTGGTACTCGCGGATGTAGTTGACCAGTACCGGCCCCGCGATACCCGCGGCCGACCACGCCGTGAGCAGCCGGCCGTGGATGGCGCCGACGAACTGGGTCCCGAAGATGTCGGACAGGTAGGCGGGGACCGTCGCGAATCCGCCGCCGTACATCGAGATGATGATTACCGCCGCGATGACGAAGAGCGGCACGCTCGAGATCTTTCCGGCGTACGGCAGCAGGATATAGAGGATCGGGCCCAGCACGAAGAAGATCGCATACGTCGGCTTGCGGCCGATCCGGTCCGAGAACGAGGACCAGCCGAACCGCCCGCCCATGTTGAACAGGCTCAAAAGCCCCACGAAGCCCGCGGCGGCGTTGGCCTTCACCAGCGCCGGGAACATCTCCTGGATCATCGGCGACGCCTGCTCCAGAATGCCGATGCCGGCGGTGACGTTCAGGAAGAGCACCAACCAGAGCAGGTAGAATTGCGGTGTCTTGATCGCCTCGTCCACGTGGACGTGGTGCCGGGTGACGAGGGTTCTCCGGTCCTCAGTGGGCGGGACCCAGCCGGCGGGACGCCAGTCCATCGGCGGGACGCGGAAGAGGAGCGCGCCGCACAGCATCGCGATGAAGTAGACGATACCCAGCGTGACGAAGGTCGGTGCCACGCCGACCGATGTGGGCGAGCGGAAGTGGTCGAGCAGGATCTGGGAGAGCGGGCTCGCGATGAGCGCGCCCCCGCCGAATCCCATGATCGCCATGCCGGTGGCCATGCCGCGCCGGTCGGGAAACCACTTGATGAGGGTCGACACCGGCGTGATGTAGCCAATGCCGAGCCCGCAGCCGCCGAGCACGCCATAGCCGAGGTAGATCAGCCAGATCTGGTGGATCCGCACGCCCACCGCTGAAATGAGAAAGCCGCCGCCCCAGCAGAAGGCCGCGACCACGCCGCTCCGGCGCGGCCCCACGCGCTCGAGCCAACGGCCGAAGACCGCGGCGGAAAGCCCGAGGAAAACGATAGCGAGGGTGAAGATCCAGGCGAGCTGCGGCTGGGTCCAGTCCTCGGGCGTCGAGCTGGAGATGCCGAGCACGCGGGTGAGCGGGATCTTGAACACGCTCAACGCGTAGGCTTGGCCGATACAGAGGTGGATCATGAGGGCCGCCGGCGGAACGAGCCAGCGGTTGAACGTAGGTCCGGCGACGATCCGCTCGCGTGACAGAAGGCCCGCCATCAGGGATCTCCGGGAAGAGTGTGCCCCTGTCCGCTCGGGGCGTGCCCCAACTTATCGCGGCCCGAAGGCGAGGGCCAGAGCGTCGCGGTGATGGCGCGCACAGCGGCCGAGTGGCACGTACATACCTTGGCCGCCGGACTTCGAAGCGGCACGCGCGAGCCGCGCGCGAGTCCACGATCCCGGTGGCGACCAATCCGAACGTGCCGGCCGGTTCGTAGGTCTACGCGACCACGGGGCGGGCGGGGCACTCCCTTCTCGCAGCGCCGTGGTTTCCGCGTCCGCGGTTTCGAGCCCCGCGAGACCTTCACCGCCCGCTACGCCGCGGTACCGGCGGGAGTGCCTTCCACCTTCGAGACGAGCGATGTCCGATATGCAGCGATCCAATGGCAGTATCGAAATCATTCCCGGCGTGATGGCGATCCCGGAGGGCCGCCGCACCCGGCGCGACTTCCTGGCGATCTCAGGCGCGCTGGCCACGCTGGCCGTGGTCGGGTGCAGCGACAACAACAACGGCCCGTCGGGCACCGCGGTGGTGACCCTCCCACTTCAGAACGACACCGACATCCTCAAGTTCGCTCTCTTTCTGGAGCTGCTCGAGTCGGACTTCTACACCAAGGCCGTGGCGGGCGGCACGCTCACCGGGGGCGTGGCCACGCTCGCGACGAACGTGCGCGACCACGAGAACGCCCATGTGGCCGCCCTGCAGGCTGCCCTGGGCTCCGCGAAGTTCACCGCGGCCGACGTGGGCTTCGACTTCAAGGATTCGCTCAGCACCCAGGACAAGTTCCTCGCCACCGCCGTCACCCTGGAGCAGACCGGCGTAAGCGCCTATCTCGGCGCCCTACCGTCGATCACCGGCTGCGACCTCCGCACCACGGCCGGATCGATTTACACGATCGAAGGCCGCCACGTCGCCGCCTTCCGCGCATACGCCAACGCGCAGGGCGGCCCGGTGCCCGCGGCTTTCGAGACACCGCAGACGCCGGAGGAAGTGGTAGCCGCCGTCACCTCAACCGGTTTCGTCACCAAGGGCCTCGGATGACCCGCCCGGTCCACGACAGCGCGCGACCCCAGGCTTTCGAACCTTTAGCCGTTCTCACAGGGAGACCCACAATGTCCGACGGCGGCACCCGACATATCGTCTTCGATCCGGCGGCGCTCCAAACCGTGCACGCGCGGCGCACCTTTCTGAGCCGGCTCGCCATGGCGGCCGGCGCCACGGCGCTCTCGCCCCTCATCATGAAGGGCTATGGCATCAACGAGATGCTCGCCGCGCAGGCCGCGGCCTGCAACACGAGCGAAGACGTCAATCTCACCGATACCGACATCTTGAACTACGCGCTCACGCTCGAATACCTTGAGTCCACCTATTATCTGCGTGCGGTGGGCACGGCGTCGCTCCCGACCGGGGCTACGGTGGCTGGGATCGATCCCGACGGAAGCGGCGCCCCCGGCACCGTCCCCGGCCTCTCGACCACCACTCCGCCGGCTCCGGCCAGCTTCGACGTGGTGACGTTCGTGACCGCTGTGCGGGATCATGAGATCTCGCACGTCCTTGGTCTCCAGGCGGCGCTCTCGGCCAATGCGCTGGCCCGGAGCGGTTTCTCGTTCGACTTCAAGAATTCGTACGACAGCGCGGCGAACTTCCTCTCCACGGCTGTCGTGCTGGAAGACACCGGCGTGAGCGCCTATTTAGGTCAGGCCGGCAACATCGACGACACCGCCATTCTGGCGACGGCCGGCTCGATCCTCGGGGTCGAGGCCGAGCACGCCTCGACGTTCCGGCTGCTCACGAGCCAGACGGTGACGCCGGACAATGCCGCCTTCGACACGCCGATGTCCTCGGCGGAGGTGCTCGCGGCCGTGCAGGCGACCGGTTTCATCACCGCCGCCCCACAGCTGCCGTTCCCGAAGTAGGGCCGTCGAGCAGGATCGCCGTCCGGTAACCCGCCGCGTGAGTGGCGGGCCTCCGGGCGCAGCACGAACCTCCCGGACGCGGCCGGTACACCGCGACTACGAGGAATCCATGCGGCTCATCACCCGCGGATGCATCGTCTTGGCATTGGCCGCCGGCGCGCTCACCGGATGCTTCAGCGATCGCCCGGAGCCGTCCGGGCCCAGCAATAACCCGCCGCCCGTCTCGGGCTCCGCCAGCCTCACGATCGACAACTTCGCCTTCGTGCCGCCGCGGATTACGGTCACAGTGGGCACGACGCTGACCTGGACCAACCGGGATGCCACCTTGCACACCGTCTCGTCCACCGACGGCAGCACCTTCGACTCGGGGGCGTTCAACCAGGGGCAGACGTTTCAGTTCGTCGCCAGCACGCCCGGCACATACGCATACTTCTGCCGCATCCATCCGTTCATGAAGGGAACGGTGACCGTCACGCCCTGACGTGCCGGCCACGCCAACCCACGCCTCGCTGCGAGGAGCCATGGAGGACGCTGATCGAAATCGAGGGGCGGCCGCGCGTGCGGCGGCCGGGACGTTTCTCCTCGCGGCACTGCTGGCCGGCATGCCCGGAGGGGCCGCCGCGCAGGGCGTGGTCGACCGAACGCCCGACGTCGACGACGGGTGGACCGTGCGCCCCGGCGTGATCCAGTTCAACTTCCTCCACCGCTTCCAGGTGAGCAAACCGCCGGCCCGCAAGGTCACCAGCTTCCCGAATTTTCGTCTCGCCACCGGGCTCCCGCTCGAGGTGAACGCGGCCGTCGACTACTCGACCAATTCGACCGTATTCAGCGGGATTCCGAACGAGTATCAGGTGAGCTTGCGGCGCCATATTGTGCGGCAGGGCAACGGCTCCCCGTTCGACGCCACGCTCACGGCGGCCTACAACTTTGCCCCCCAGAGCGTGGACGGCGAGCTGGTCCTCGCCCGCCGGCTCGGGCGGGTGCGCCTTCTCGGCACCGTGCGCGGGATCTCCTCAGGGTACGACGTGCAGCGCTCGCTCTGGGGACTGGGTGGCGGTGCGGTCGTGCGGCTCACGGATTGGCTGAGCCTCGCAGGCGACGCCTTCGATCTCGTCAACGTGAATGACGCGGCCGTCGCGATGCCGGCCTGGGGCGTCGGCGCACAGATCCGCATCCCATACACTCCGCACACGCTCTCGATCCAGGTGACCAACACCCACAGTGCCACGATCGAGGGCTCATCCCAGGGCATCAGGGACGAGGCCATGCTCGGCTTCGAGTTCACCATCCCGTTCACGCTCTCGCGCTACTTCGGCAAACGGGCCCACCCGGCGGCCGATACCACGCGCACCGCCGCCGACACCGCCGCCGCGCCCGTCACCGGCAGCGCCGCCGTGAAGATCGCGAACTACGCCTTCGGAACGGGGGAGATTCACGTCCGGCCCGGCACCAGAGTGCGCTGGGCCAACAGCGACCCGCTGGAGCATTCGGTCACGGCGGACGACGGATCGTTCGACTCGGGGCTGATCGCGCCGGGACACAGCTACGAGCACGTCTTCAGCACGCCGGGCACGTACGCCTATCACTGCACGCCGCACCCGTTCATGCACGGCAAGGTGGTGGTCGAGGGGGCGCCGTAGCGCGCTTCAGCCTTCGGCCAGCAACCGCTCGATTTCCGCCTCGAATTCCCGCACCTGGCGCTCGTACTGGGCGCCGGTTGCGGGCCCGTAGAACCCCGCATGCACCCGCCGCACCCGTCCCTCGCGTCCGAGAAAAATCGTGGTGGGAAACGCCGTGAAGCCGCGCAATTGCGGCAAGGTCGCGGCTGCGGCGTCGGCATCGCTCACGCCGGCGAGGAGCAGCGGATACTGGATGCCGTACTTCTCGCGGTAGCGGCGCACCTGGCGGGCGTCGGTGGCGCTGTCGCCCGTCACCTCGTAGGCGAATCCGACGACCTCGAGCCCGCGCGCGTGGTACTTCCGCCAGAGCCGCACCAGGGTGGGCGCTTCGGCGTGGCAGGTGGGACACCAGGTCCCGAAGATGTCGACCAGCACGACCTTGCCCCGGAACCGCGGATCGGTGTTCCGGACCACGTGGCCCGCGAGATCGGGAAAGGCAAAGCGGAACGGCCCGCTGGTATCGGCGCGCGTGACCTCGGTGGGCGGCGTGAGCGGGCTCTTGCCGTCGTCGCGCACGGCCTTCCACGGCGTCTGGGTGCGGAGCCCCGCGTGAAACACGCCGCGGAGGGTGTCGCCGTCGAGCCGGCCGGTGAGCAGGTAGACGAACGACCCGTCGAAGTGGGCGAGCGCAAAGCTGTCGCCCTTCACCCGGCCCGAGAAGTGGCCATAGTCGCCGCTGTTCGAGATGATCGTGCCTTCGAGGCCGGCCGGGCCGTTGCGGAACTCGAACACCCGCGGACTCACCTGCCAGTCCTGGAACAGCTCGGCATCCCAGCGGCCGAGCAGCGCCGTGGGCGCGCGCTCGACGGGCCAGGTGCCGCGCGCGGCATGAAACGGAATCACGCGCGGGCCGCGGTTGCCGACGTTGCGGTACTCGCCGGCGAGCGAGTCGCCGCGGAATTCGGCGTGGATGGCAGCCGCGTAGTCGGCCATCTCGAGCACGACGCTGTCGCCCGCGACGCGCACATCCGAGAGCGGCTCGCACGCGTTGCCGTTGCAGAGCGTGCCCCGCCACGTGCTACCGGCGCGCGTGATCGAAAGGCCGAACGGGAGCCGCCCGCCCGCGAGCTCGAGCGCCGCGCGCCAACTGCCGGCCGGCCCGGGCCCCGCGCCCGAGAGCGCGAGCCCGGCCGCCACCAACGCAAGAATCATTGGGATGCGGCGTGCGATGCTGGCGGCGCGGCGCTAACGTATCGCTCGCCCGCACGGACCGTGAGCGGCAACCCATTGCCGCGCCACGGCGCGGGGCAGGCGTACACCGAGTTGTAGGCGCAGAAGGGATTGCGGGCGCGATTGAAATCGAGGAGGTACCGGCCACCGCTGAGCGGCAGCAGGCTTACGAACCGGCCGGCCGGGTAGCTGCCGCGGCTGTTCGTGCGGTCCTGAAAGTAGATCTCGAGGTCGCTCTCGTCCGGGTTGGCGCCGGGCAGACGGCGCACCGTGAGCCATGTCGTGGTGCCGCCCCGCTGGACTGCGACGGTGCCCGCTTCCGTTGCGTCGACCTCGGTGCCATCCACGGCGAGCACCAGCACGGTTCCGGGCATCGGAGGCGGCTCGAGCACGACGGTGAGGGCGAAGGTCGGGTCGTCGGGAAAGTACTGCGGCGGCGTCACGTGGCTTGGCTTGGAGAACACGGTGAGCACGGTGCGGCCGGGCTCTCCGCTTGCCACCAGCGTGTAGCGCCCGAGCGGCGAGGGCCGCAATCTCGGCAGCGCCCACTCGCTCCCGGCGCTCCGCACCACGAGCTGGCCGTCATTCTCGCTCACGCTGTGACGCGACACCCCGGCGAGCGGCACATCGGTGCCGGCAGGCCCGAGCGTGATGCCCGGACCTACCGGAAGCTGCGCGACCGCCCCGAAGGGTGAGGTGGGTGCGGTCGTGAGCCACCGAACATACGCGGCGCGCTCGGCGGAGACGCTCTGGGCTCCGAGCGCCGGCGCTACGGCGCAGGCAAGCGCAAGCACGAAGCAGCCAAATCGCGCGCCGTACATGCTACGACTCCGGCAATGTGCCCACCAGCAGGATCGGCGAGGTCGGCTGCTGCGAGCCGCCCGCCGGCTCCTCGGTGACCGCGGCGGCGCTGATCTTGCCCTCGGCCGGCACGCTGACCTCGGGCACCGTGGCGCTGCCCCCGGCCTCGACGTCGAACGTGGCTGACGGCACCGGCTTGCCGTCGCGGATGAACCAGAGCTGATAGGTGCGTCCTTGCGGCGTCGGCCGCAGGTTGGCCGCGTGGAGCACGGCCAGGTTTCGGTTGCGGTCCCAGAACAACTGGATGCGCGGTTCGGGGTTGCCGCTCTGGGTAAGCTGTACCAGCTCGACGCCCGGCGCGAAGATCGACGACAGCGTGCGCTCGAGCTGGAGCATTCGCTGCTGCTGCCGGCCGACCGTGGCGCGCTCGTCACTCAGCGCGCGGCCCCGGGCAGCGAGCTCGTGCGAGAGAGTCCGCGCCCGGAAGCCGAGCCCGATGGCCGCGATGAGCGACGCGGCGAGCGCGCCCCAGACGAGTGGCGCGACGCGGCGCGTGCGCCGGGCCGGCTCGTCCGGCGTCGGCGCGAAGGGCCGCACCGTGGGAGCCCCAATCGCGTCGAGCACCCGCTGCTTGAGCTCCCTTGCCGGTGCCCTCTCGTCGGGGAGCGCCAACAGCGCCGCCGTCTCCCGGAACTCCGCCACCTCCTGCTGCGCCGCTGCCGACGTGGCGAGGAAGGCCTCGAACGCCCGCGCCTCATCGGGCGGGAGCGCGCCCAATGCGTAGGCGGCGGAGAGCTCGCGCGGGTCGGCGTGCTCGGGGCTCGTCATGCGTCGGACTCGAAGAAGAACGGGCGCAGCGCATCGCGCAGCTTCTGCATGCCGAGGCGCACGCGGGTCTTCACCGTGCCGAGCGGCTCGTTGAGCCGCTCGGCGATCTCGGACTGCGAGAGGCCCTCGAAGTAGGCCAGCTCGATGGCTTGGCGCTGCGGCGGGCTCAACCCCGCAACGGCCTCGCGCACGCGGGTGCTGCGCTCGCCGAGGTCGGTATGGGCGGCGGGGTCGGGGCGCCAATCGCTCATGCCGGGCCCTGCGTCCGGGTTGTCGGCCGCGGCGCTCGCCGTCACCCGGTCGCGCCGCGCGCGGGCGCGAACGAGATCGAGCGCGCGGCTCCGGGCGATCATGGGGAGCCACGCAGCCACCGATCCGCGGCCCGGCTCGAAGCACGCCGCCTCGCGCCACGCCTGCGCGAAGGTCTCGATCACGACCTCCTCGGCATCCGCCCGCTGGCTCACGATCCGGTAGGCCACCGTGTACAGCACGGTGCCATAGCGATCATAGAGTCGGGCGATCCCGCGCTCGTCTCCAGACGCCGCCTGCGCGACCAGATCGTGATCTGGAGGCGCCGAGGGGTCGGCGCTACGCATCGGCCATGATTCGAGGGTGCTCCTCGGCGGCGGAGAGATCCACGCGCATGCGCTCAGGAGACTATATCCCGAACCGAAAGTTCTGCAAGCCGGGAGCACGCAGGACCCGTGGTGTGAGGTGATGCAACCGTCGCTCAGTGCCTCACATACGCTGGCCGCGAGGACGCCGGATGCATGCCAGTCACGCTCGCGCTCCGCGCCGGCTACGCGCTCCAGAAGCGATCCGGCCGGAGCGCGCTCAGGTCTTCGGTGGGGGTCTGCCCGCACATGAGAAGGCGGAGCATCAGCGCAGTGATGCCGGCGAGCAGGATGCCGTTTCTGCCGTGGCCGGTCGCGTACCAGAGGCCTTCGACTCGCGGCTCGGCGCCCAGGAGCGGAAGCCCATCGGGCGTCATGGGGCGGAGTCCGGCCCAGGTGCGCCGCACGTCGAGGCCGGCGAGCGGGGGGCACAGCGTGCCCGCGGCAGCGAGGATCCGGCTCAGGCCCTCGGAGGTGACCGAAGGATCGAAACCGGCGTACTCCAGGGTGGAGCCGCAGATCGCCTCGCCATCTCGCGCGAGCACGTAGCAGTCTTTGCCGTAGAAGATGCCCGGCGTGAGCTCGGGTGGCCACTGGAGCGCGGCCATCTGCCCTCGGCCCGGCGCGACGCAGGCGGGGCGTGCCGCGCCCACAACCCCACCGGTCCACGCGCCGGCCGCGAGCACGACGGCGCCGGCCGGATATCGACTGTGCCGGCCCACGATGCCCACCACGCGGTCGCCCCTGCGCTCGAGTCGCACCGCTTCGTCGCAGGTGAGGCGAGCGCCTGCGGCCGCCGCGTCGGCGCGGAGCGCCTCGACCAGCCGCACGGGATCGATCGCGCCTTCGTGCGGCGCCCAGAGCGCGCCCAAGCAGGTGCCGAGCGCCGGCCAACGCCCGCGAACCTCGCCGGGCTCGAGCCAGTCGCAGACCAGTCCCTGCTGCCGCTGCCAGGCGACCTTCGCCCTGAGGCGCGCCACGTCGGCTTCGTCCATCGCGAGGTTCGCGATGCCCTCCCGCCTGAGCCCCACATCGATGCCGGTGCTGGCCCGAAGCTCGTCGGCGAGGGGGCCGTAGCGCTCGCGCGCGGCGAGGCCCAGCTCGAGCAAAGCGTGGCCCTCCCCGGCCTCGATCTGCGGGGCCAACATGCCGGCCGCGGCGCGCCACGCCTGTCCGCGCTCGCCATCGGGATCGAGCACGATGACGCGCCACCCGGCACGGGCAAGCTCCCGGGCGCAGGCGGCGCCGATGGCGCCTCCGCCAACCACCACAACATCAGGGCTGTCAGCCAATTAGATTCCTACGAAACTTTTTGAAACGTCCAGGCGTATTGCACGCCGACGCGCCTCTCGGGAGGAACATACCATGCTGCGTTCGTTGATCGGGTTCGCCCTCTTCGCCATTCTGGCTCTGGTCGCCCTGCACCTTGCATTCGGGCTCTTCTTCGGCCTGCTCGGACTCCTGCTCGTGGTGGCCAAGTTCGCGCTCATCGGGTTCATCATCTACCTGGTGCTCAAGGTCGTGAGCCCGGGTACCGCGGACCGGGTGCGGGAGATGGTAACGGGCAAACCCTGACCGAATGCGGCTTGGAGCAGCGCGAAACTATGCGGCCCCGGCTTCATGCGGGGCCGCTCGCACGACTGGCGGCAGGTCACGTCGCGCCGCGAGCTGGCGGCGAGCGCGCCAGAGGGCGCGCAGCGTCTGCCAGGGGTCAACCCGGCTCGGGCGCCGGCGCAGGTCGTGGCGCTCCACGGTGGCGACAGTATCGACTCGCCTGGCGTGCCGCGCCGCGCGCGCGATCAGCTCGGCATTGGCGGTCCAGCCATCCGTGGCGAGGAGGGATCCATCCTGACTTCGGAGCGCATTCTTGAGGGTGACGAGCCGGAACGCGAGGTAGCCGGATACGACATCGGCTACACCCGGCACCCGCACCTTGCCGCGGAGCAGCATGGGAGCCCACCGGCGCAACAGCCGGCGTTGGCGCGATTCCTCTCCCTCCAGCACCGACTGCGCTACCACGACGTCGGCCCCGCTTTCGAGCCGCTTCACCAGCTCCGGCAGGAACGCAGGCCCGTGGGCGAAGTCGGCATGCATGAGGATCGCGGCGTCGCGCTTGGGGCGGTCGGTCCGGTCCACGGCAAGGCGGAGCAACTCTTCGACGGTTGCCGCGTAGCCCAGGCGGCGCGGATGGCGCACGATGGTGAGCGGGAGCACGCGAGCGTACGGCTCCAGCGCTTCCAGGGTCGCATCGGATGAGCCGTCGTCGGCAACGAGCAACTGGTATTCCCGCGGGAAGCCCGCGAAGACCTGGCGAATCTTCCAGAGCAGAAGGCCGACGGTCGGCGCTTCGTTGTAGCTCGGTACGCAAACGTAGATCACGGGCGCACGATACCACGGCGCCGCCGCAGGGAACAAGGCACCGGCGCCGGCATGCGACGCTCAGCCATCCCGGACCACGCGCGCGAGCAGGGTTCGAAGCTCCGCCAGACTGAACGGCTTGTGGAGATACGGCCGGCCGAGCGACTCGAGGAACGCGAGGGTGTCACCGCGCACCGTATCGCCGGTGCTGAAGACGAGCCGCTCGGCGCGAGCGGGGTTCATCCGCTGGAGCGCCTGGTAGAACTCCCGCCCCCCGAGCCGCGGCATGCGCAGGTCGGTGATCACGAGATCGAACGGCTCGCGGGCGGCGCGGGTCAGGGCGTCGTCACCGTCGGCGGCGACCTCGACGGCGTGGCCCCACGCCTCGAGCGTGGCCTGCATGTAGTGGAGGATGTGCGGTTCATCGTCCACCACGAGGACGCGGAGCCGCACCGCCGGACGCCCCGGATCAAGCTCGGGCTCGGGAGGCGGCGCCGCGGTGCCCGCGGGGAGCTGCATGGTGAACGTCGAGCCGCGCCCCTCCTCGGTGAGCAGCGTGATCCGTCCCCCGTGCTCTTTCACGATGCCCTGCGAAATCGAGAGGCCGAGGCCGGTGCCATGGCCCTCGGACTTGGTGGTGAAGAATGGATCGAAGGCGCGCGCCGCGAGCTGCTCGGACATGCCGGGGCCGTCATCGATCACATGGATCGCAACGCCATTCATCCAGGGGCGCGCGCGCACGGTGATCGTGCCGGGCCGGCCGCTTGCGGCGATCGCCTGGGCGGCGTTCGTGATGAGATTGACGAGCACCTGCTGGATCTGGTTGGCGTCGATGTCGGGCGTCGGGAGATCGGGCTCGACTTCGACGCTCGCCTCGACCCGCGACGCCATCAGCTCGTTCCGGAGCAGGGCGATGGTGGCGTCGACGAGCGGCTTCACGGGCGTGGGCCGCCGCTGCCGATCCTGCTTCCGGGCGAAGCCGAGCAGGTTTTTCACGATGCCTGAGGCGCGGTCGGCCTCCTGGTGGATCACCGTGAGCGGCTCGCGCAAGTGCGATGGGACGCTCGGCATCTCGGAGAGGAACTCGGCAAACCCGATCACGGACGCGAGCGGATTGTTGAGGTCGTGCGCGATGCCCGCGATGAGCTGTCCGATGGCCGACATCTTTTCCGACTGCACCAGTTGATCCTGCAGCCGGTGGCGCTCGGTCTGATCGTCGAAGAGCAGCACGGTCGCCGGACGCTCACCTGCGAGCGGGACAGCCGTGGCGGCGAAACACCGCTCGCGTGTCCTCAGCTCGAGCTCGCGATCCTGAGGGGCGCGATCGAGGAGTTGCTCCAGCTCGGGCACCCACTCGGGCGGCACGAAGGCGCGCCACGGGCGCCCGATCAGCGAGGCAAGCGGCGAGTTGACAAGGGTCGCAAAGGCACGGTTGGCACGGCGTATGCTGCCCAGACGATCCACAATACACAACGCCGGCGCAATCGCATCCACGACCTCCTGCCACGAGCGGCGGCCTTCGTCGTGAACGTCGACCAGCCGGGCACTTTCCAACGCGATGCTCGCCTGTGCGGCAAGTCCCTCGGCAAAAGCGAGGGCGGCCGGCCCGAATCGCTCGGCCGCGCCCCGGATCACGATTGCGCCCACGGCTCGGCCGCGGGTCGTGAGCGGAACCAGCAGCCACGCGCCGTCGCTTTCGGGCACGGGGCCGAGTCCGGCTTCGCGGAGGAGCTCGGCCAGACCGTCGGCGACCCGGAGCGGACCGCGGCGAACCGCCAGCTCCACGAGAGGGGTCCGGTCGGGCAAGCCTGCGGGCCAGGCGTGCATCGAGAGCGGCGACCCGGGGTGACCGGCCCGGTCGATGGTAAGGTGGCCCACAGCGCACTCGACCGGATGCAAGGCATCCTGGACATGGCGGATCAAGAGGTCGAAGACCGACGCGCGACGCAGCGTGCCGGCGAGCTCGCGGCCGAAGGCGGCGAGCCGCGCGAGCAGCGCCACCGCATCACCGGCGCCGAGGGCCGACTCTGAGAGATCAACTGGAGGAGGGTAGACCATGATCCGTGCCGATACGCGGAGCCGTCTGACCGCGGGTGACATGCGGCTCGTGATTCTGCTCTTGAGCCGCGGCTCGGCCCACCAGCGGGCGGCGCTGGACCGGCGGCTCGCCACGGAGGGACCCGACCCGCTGCTCGACGCGCCTGATCTGCTCGAACGGCTGCTCGCGGTGCGGACGGTGCTCGTGCCCTCGGAGGCGCTCTTCTTCTACGTCCTCGTCCGCCAGACGCTGCTGCGCGCGGCCATCGACGACCGCGACCTCACGGACTATCTGGCGGCGATGCTGCTCGACTTCGGTCGGCGTGATCGCGCGTGGCGAGTGGACTGGAACGATGACCAGCGGCACCGCTACCTGGTGGATATCCTCGCCGACCTCGACGCCAGTGATGGCGAGCGCCGCTTCAAGGTGATGGTCCATCTCGGCAATTACGCGCTCTGGCTGGCCGGCCTGTTTCCCGATTATATCGCCGCGCGCCATCTGCGGAAAGGCGGACCCGACGTGAGCTACTACGACATGCTCGGGCGCCGCGGGTTCGAGCTCGCCTCCGACCACGCCCTCGCCGACCGCTACGGCCTCGACGGCGTGTTGCGCGTAGCAGCCGAGCGGTTTCCGTCGCTTCGCGGCGCGCTGAACGGGATGAGCGACCGGATCCTCTTTCCCAATGTTTTCACCCCCGACAAGGTCATCCGCCGGCTTGGCGCAAATTGAGCGGCGCGACCCCGGCGCGCGTGTGACGTGCCGCCTCGGCCACGAGGCTGCGGAACATTCCATGGTCGGGCGCCGAAGCGTGGGCGTGCATCTCTTCGGGATGCCACTGCACGGCAAGAAGCCAAGGCTCATCCGCGCTCTCGACGGCCTCGACGATTCCATCGTCGGACCAGCCGGTCGCAACGAGCCCGGGCGCCAGATAGCGCACCGCCTGGTGGTGCAGGGAATTCACCTCGAGCCGCTCGGTACCGAGCGCGCGCGCCGCTCTGCTTCCTGCGGCCAGCCGTACGGCGTGGATGCGCGCATCGCGCGGCGCGGGCGGCGTGCGGGAGGCACCGTCGTGTGCGACGGGGCCAGGACGCTCGGTCGGCAAGTCCTGCCAGAGCGTGCCGCCGAGCGCAACGTTGACGAGCTGGATGCCGCGGCAGATGCCGAGGATCGGCAAGCGGCGCGCGTGCGCGGCGGCAAAGAGCGCGAGCTCGAAGCGGTCGCGCTCCGCGTCCACGGTCTCAAGGTGGGGCGACGCGGCGGCGCGGTAATACGACGGATCGATGTCCTCGCCCCCGGTGAGGAGCAGGCCGTCGCAACCCTCGAGCGCGGCCCCCGCATGCGCTGCCCCGATGATCTGGGAGAGGATGAGTGGGACGCCGCCCGCGCCGGCCACGGCACGCGCGTACGCCGCATTCACGCCGGTCCGATCGGCGTTGAGCCAGTGGCGGAGCACGCCGCTCACGCCGATGCGCGGCGGCGCTTCGCATGGGTCGAGGGCCAGCGCGCCGGTCACCGCAGGACCGAATCGGGGAAGAACGGGCAGTGCGGGTCTTCGATCTTTGCGGGGTCCAGCTGGATGCCGACGAGTGGCACCATCTTGTCGCCGATCGACACTTGGCCGATCCGGGGGGCTCCCTCGACGGGCGGTCCCTCGTAGAGCATCACGCCGCGTGCGCTGCCGCTCTCGTCCAGCACGAGGGCGCCGAACCCCGGATGAGCATCGGCTGGCAGCGGGCCCTCCACACCGACGATCCAGAGCGAGTCGGAGCGGCCCACGATGCCGCGGTAGGCCGGACCCGCAACGAGGCGCACGACGAGCCGCTCGGGGAGGTGCGATGGCGGCACACCGAGGGTCTGCCGGGGGACCGAGAATTGGCTCAGCAGCGACGTGGGGCCGGCGAGCGCGGCGATGCCGCACGATGCCTCCCCACCGTTGCGCTCGCCGCCGCATCCGGCGACGAGCAGGGTGGCGGCAAGCATAGGGACCACGCGCGAGGGTCGGGGCCGCATGCCCAAGGATAATGCCGGGCGGGAGCTCGGCCCAAGCGGCGCGCCGCGGCCGGGTTGCGGCTCGCTTGACGGTCGGCGGTGCGGCGCCTTAATTCTTCGGCGTCCCTCCGATCTCCTCTTCCGGCCGCCGCGCGCCGGCCGTAACATGGCTTGCGCGGACGGCCGGCCACCACCCGGCAGATGGTGCAGTTCCCAAGGTAGCCGAAGCTCAGGAAAGGAGCGTCCGGCGGGTGTTGGATGGCCTGCGAAGGCGGCTCGCCCGCCTGGGTGACGACGCAGTGGCGACCGAGCGGGAGCTGGCGGCCGAGCGGGCCCGCCTGGAGGAAACCGAGCGGCGGGGCCGGCTCGCGGCTGCCATCGGAGACTCCGAGACCATCGCCATCGCCGAGCGGTTCGCGGCGCGCTATCGCGAGCGCATCGGGCTGCTGGAGCGAAAGGTGGCGGTGCAGCGCGATGAGCTGTCGCTCATGGCGCGGGAGCTGGCGGAGGCGCGCGCCGCGGCCCCCGACGAGGGCCGCCGCACCGATGCCCGCCGCGCCGCCACCGAGCATGACGAGGCCGATCGCGCCCACTTCGAGTTCGACCGCCGCCGGTTGGAGCAGGCGGTAGAGCAGCAGCTCGCCCACCTCAAGCGAAAGCTCGGGAAGGAATAGATGGCCACGATCACCGCCGAACCGGTCGCCCAGCCGTCCGCCGTGCCGGAGGACCGCCGCTTCTTCGGGCACCCGCGCGGCCTCGCCACGCTCTTCTTCACCGAGCTCTGGGAACGCTTCAGCTACTACGGGATGCGGGCGCTCCTCATCCTGTTCATGACCGCGG
>DASUJH010000001.1 GCA_036279355.1 Gemmatimonadales bacterium | reverse complement strand
CCCAGCATCACCCCGCGCTTGGCGCCGATCTTCCCCGCGAGCGCGCCGAACGCGAAGGAGCAGGGGATCCCGACGAACTGCACCAGCAGGATGGCTGAGATGAGTGCGCCCTGGCCGATGCCGATCTCGGTGCCGTACGCGGTGGCCATCGAGATGATGGTCTGGATGCCGTCGTTGTATATGAGGAAAGCGACCAGCATGAGGAGCGCCTGCCGGTAGCTGCGGAGGGCGCGAAAGGTTTCGCTGAGGCGCGCGAGCGATGCGCGGAGCGGGCTCTCGCCCCTGGTCTCGTCCGGCTCGAGCCGGCGTGGCGGCTCCGCCACCCGGCGGAAAAGCGGAATCGAAAAGAGCACCCACCAGATGGCGACCGACACGAACGCGAGCCGCACCGGCAGCGTCGCAGCCGCCTCGCTCAGGCCGGCTCCGCTCGGCAGGCCGAACCAGCCGGGCCGCTGGATCCACGCGAGGTCGACCGCCAGCAGCACGCCGCCGCCGACGTAGCCCACCGCATAGCCCGCGGTCGACACGCGGTCGATTTCGCCGGGCCCGGCGACGTGCGGCAGGAGCGACTCGTAGAAGACGAAGCTCCCCGTCGCCCCGACGAGCGCGAGCACGAAGAGCGCCGAGGCGAAGAGGAGGTCGCCGTGATGGATGAAGAACATCGCGGCGATCGCCGCGGCGCCGAGTGCGAGGAACGCGGCGAGGTAGCGCTTCTTGGACCCGGAGAAGTCCGCCGCGGCCCCGAGAAACGGCGAGAGGAGCGCAATCGCGGCGAGCGCCACCGTGTTGGCCGTCGCCAGGTGCTGCGTGGCATGGCTCGGCGCGAGCCCCGCGCCGGCGACCTTCACGTAATAGATGGGGAAAATCGCGGTGGTGATCCCCACCTGCACGGCCGAGATCGCCCAATCGTACATCGCCCAGGCGCGGAGCTCGGGGCGGTGCAGGCCCAGCCTGTTGAGGAGGCGCATGGCGGCAAAGGTAACGCCGCCGGGCGGGGGCTTGCTCGCACGCGGGCGGCCGCGGCAGATTTCCGCCGTCGCCATCCCAACCAGCGCCCGAACCCGCGAGCCCGGTACGTCCGACGCCATCGACAGCGCCGCCCGTTCGCCGCGCGATCTGCTCATCGCCGCGCTCTTTTTCGTCTCCGGCTTCGCGGCGATTCTCTATCAGGTCGTCTGGGAGCGCACGCTGTTCGCGGTGATCGGCATCAACGTCGAGGCCGTGGCGCTCATCGTCACCCTCTTCATTCTGGGGCTCGGCCTCGGAAGCCTCGCGGGCGGCTACGCGTCGCGGGTCACCACCAGATCGCTGATCGGCTGGTTTGCCGCCATCGAGCTTGGCACCGGGCTGTACGGCCTTGCCTCGCTCCCGCTCTTTCACCTCGTGGGCCGGCTCACGCTCGACATGTCGCCCGTCGGAACCGGGCTCATGGTGGCGCTCATCGTGCTGCCGCCCACGATGGCGATGGGTGCCACGCTGCCGCTCCTCGTGGCGGATGCGGTCGGACGCAACTCGGGCGTGGGTGAAGCGGTCGGCCTGCTCTACTTCGTCAACACGATCGGCTCCGCGACGGCCGCCTTTGCCGCGGGGCTCACGCTCATGCGGGCGTTGGGCCAGTCCGGCGTCGTGCTGCTCGCGGCGCTCTGCAACCTCGCCGTGGCGACGATCGCCACGGCGACCCTCCGGCGCGCCGCGCTGAGACGCGCATGACGCTCGCGCTCGTCGTCGCGTTCCTCTCGGGCTTCATCGCCCTCTCGTACGAGATCCTCTGGTACCGCCTCTTCTCCTTTTCGGCCGCGGGCGCTGCGCCGGTGTTCCCGTTGCTACTCGGGGCGTATCTCTACGGACTCGCCGGCGGCTCATTACTCGCGCGGCGGCTCTGCCGGCGGCAGGCGAAAGCCACCGAGCTCTTGCTGCCGACCGCCGCCTTCGTCCTCGCCGCGAATCTGGCAGGCTACCTCGTGGTCCCAGCGCTCGCGGCGGCGTGCGGCAGCGGAGGCTGCATGGCCGCACTCGGCATGGTAGCGATCGCCACCACGCTGCTCGGCGCCGTCTTCCCGCTCATCTGCCAGCACGGCATCGCGCCCGACAGGCTCGCGGGTGCCCGGCTCTCGTTCGTCTACTTCGCCAACATCCTCGGCTCTGCTTGCGGCAGTCTCGGCACGGGCTACGTCCTGCTCGAGCGTTGGCCCGCAGAACGCGTGGCCCTGGGCCTCCTCGCGCTCGGGCTTGCGCTCGCGGCAAGCCTCCCGCTCGGGGCCCGAGGCAGGCGGGGCGCCGCCGCGGCGGTCCTGTGCGCTGCAATGGTGGCCGGCCTAGCCGCCTCCCGGATGAATCCGCGGGTGTTCGATCGCATCTACGAGCGCCTCCTACACAGTCCCTGGTCGGAGCCGGGGCTGCGATTCGCGCGCACGCTGGAGAATCGGGCAGGTGTCATCAACATCACCGACGCGGGGCGGGTATTCGGCGGCGGCGCCTACGACGGCATCGCCCGCGTCGACCTGCGCGACGATCAGAACTTTCTGATCCGCGCGCTTGCGATCCCGGCGTTCCATCCCGCCCCGCGCCGCGTGCTCATGGTCGGCTTGTCGATGGGTGCCTGGGCGCAGGTGCTCGCCAACCTGCCGGGCGTCGACAGCCTGACCATCGTCGAGATTAACCCCGGATACTTGCGGCTCATTCCAGACTATCCACAGGTCGCGAGCGTGCTGCGCAACCCGCGGGTGACGGTCGTCGTCGACGACGGCCGGCGGTGGTTATCACACCACCCGAACCGCCGATTCGATCTCATCGTCGCCAACATCACGTTTCATTGGCGGGAGCACGCGACCAACCTGCTGTCCGTCGACTTCCTCACCTTGATCCGGGCGCATCTCGAGCCGGGAGGCGTGTACTACTACAACACGACCCAGTCGCCTGAGGCCTATCACACCGGGCTCGCGACCTTCAGGTACGGACTTCGCTTCATGAATTTCATTGCCGTGAGCGACCAGCCGCTGCGGTTCGACCGCGCCGCTTGGGAGCGTACGCTGCGCGGGTACGCCGTCGACGGGCGCCCGGTCTTCGACCCGCACGATCCCGGCGACCAGCGGCGGCTGGCCGAGATCGTCGCCCTCGATCCTGCACTGCACAGTTTCGACGGCCTGCCGCTGCTCGAAGGAAGGGAAGGAGTGCTGCGGCGAGTCGCCGGTGCCCGCATCATCACCGACGATAACATGGCGACCGAATGGCCGGCGGCACCGCCGCTGGACCACTGAGCACCCGGCGTCAGGCGGCGGCGCGCTGCGAGTGCGGCGCGTGGACGCGCGCCGGTTCTGTTCCAACGACCGCCAAGGCGGCAGCGACGGTGCTCACCATCAGCGTCCATGTCAACAGTCCATTCGGCGCCCACGGCATGCGGGGGAGCAGGATCCACACGCCGGTGAACGCCAGGCCCAGCGCAGTTCTGGCATCGATGCAACCGGCGACCAGTCGCTCGACCGTGAGCGCGAAGGGTACGGCCGCAACGAGATCGGCCGCGTAGTGCTCGCCGAGGCCAAGAGTCGCGACGACTGTTCCTCCGAGCCAGAGCAGCGTGACCGCGCGCAGCCAGCGCGCGCTGCCGCTCACGCCGCGATATATCACCAGGGTCCACGCGAGGTGAAGCGAAGGCATGGCGTTGCGGGCAGCGTCCGGCGGAACGGCGGTCGCCGCGGCGCGCGTGGCGTCAGGCTCGGCCCACGGAAAGCCGGCGAACGCATACAGTGGTCCGGTCGCGGGACAGAGCAAGTACAACACCGGGCCGATTACCGCGATAGCGAGCACCGCAGCCAGCACGCGGCGCCATGCCCGTTGGGCGAGCACCTGATGTTGTGCCGCGCTGTAAACCACGGCCATCTCGAAGCCGAGCGCGTGGTAGAGCGCGCGCATGAGTGAGGACGCGATCGGCACGGCGAGCAGGCGGCGAGCGACGAGGTAGCTCGGGGCGAATCCGAGCCCGCGGTCGAGCCTCATGAGCCGCCAGTCGAACGTTGGCCCGCTGCGCGGCATCAGCCCCGCGAGAAACGCGACCAGCACGAGTAGTATGCCGAGCGGAATGCCGAGCGCACCCACGAGGGTTGCGCCATCGGGGTCTCCGCGCGCCGCGAGCGCCGCCAGCGCACCCAACCCCAGAAACCCGAACGGCATTCCAGCCTGCGCCAGCAGCGTTGAGAGAGCCGCCGGTGATCCCTGCGCGCGCACGAACGCCAAGCCCAGCCCGAGTACCACAGCGCTGGTGATCGGCACCCGGCGTTTCGGCGCGGCGCAGGCGATGAGCGCACTACCGAGCAGCCCGTAGTTGAGCAGCCGCGCGGCGGGCGAGATGATGAGTGCAAGTGCTGCCACCGCCAAGAGCGTCGCAGGCACACGGGCGACGCGGAGCAATCCGCGCCACGGCGGTCGCAGGCGAGCCCTCGGCGGCTCGGGCGTGTGAGTCACCGGCGCATTTCGCATTGGGTGGATGGGGGCTCGGCGCAACGCGCGCAGCTGCTCTGATCGGGGATCGCCTGATAGTCTAGCTGGCCGGCGCCGGCTCGGGGAGGTCCGGCCTCGGTCCGCCGGCTCATGGCGGCGCCGAGGCCTCGCACTCGAACGCGCCCGCGGCCGATCGAACGCACCGTTGCCTGGCCGCGCTCGATCCCGGCAACGCATTCGCGCTCATTCGACTCTCGAAGCTGCGGAGCGGAAGAGCGAAAGCGCCACCGCGCCGCCCAGGATCGCGATGATGGCCACGAGCGAGGCGAGCACCGGCACATGCACCCATCCGCTCAGCGCCATCTTGATCCCGACCAGTACGAGGATCAGCGCGACGCCTGGCTTGAGATACACGAACTTGTCCATGAGCCCCGCCAGCACGAAGAAGAGCGCCCGAAGCCCGAGCACCGCGAACACGTTCGAGCTGTACACGATGAACGGATCGCGCGTCACCGCGAACACCGCCGGAATGCTGTCGATGGCGAACAGCACGTCGGACGACTCCACCACGAGCAGCACGAGGAGGAGCGGGGTCGCGAGCCGGCGGCCGCGTACGCGCGTGGTGAAGCGCGCGCCGTCGTAGTGGTCGGCGAACGGCAGCAGCCGGCGCGCGAGGCGCACCACCGGGTTCTTCTCCGGCTCGATCCGCGCGTCGCGCTGGGTGAACATCCGGATCCCGGTGAGCACGAGAATCCCGCCGAACACGTAAATGATCCACTCGAACCGCTCGAGCAGGAATGCGCCGAGGGCGATCATGATGAGCCGCATCACGATCGCCCCGAGAATGCCCCAGTTGAGCACCTTCGGCTGCGCCGCCGCCGGCACGCCGAAGTATGAAAAGATGAGGATGAAGACGAAGAGGTTGTCGACGCTGAGCGACAGCTCGATGATGTAGCCGGTGTAGTACTCCAGCGCCGAGCGCGAGCCCTCCCGCCAGAGCACCAGCAGCCCGAACGCGAGCGCCAGGGCGATGAGCCCGATACTCCAGCTCATCGCCTCCTTCAAGCTGAACTTGTGCGCCCGCCGGTTGAGGATCCCGAGGTCGAAGGCGAGCAGCGCCACGACCAGGCCGGTGAATCCGAGCCATACGCCCGGCGGGTGGTGGCCCAACTAGCGGCCCGCCGCCATCGCCTCGAGCCGCGCCACCCGCTCCGCCGTGGGCGGATGGGTGCTGAAGAGGTTGGATAGCCCGCCGCCGCGCATCGCCGAGAGCGGATTCACCAGCGCGAGCTGCGCCGCCGCCGGCGCCACCTGCATCGGGATCCGGTGTGCCAGCGCGTCCAGCCGCTGGAGCGCGTGCGCGAGCGGTAGCGGCTTGCCCATGATCTCCGCGCCCACCCGATCCGCCTCGAACTCCCGCTGGCGCGAGATGGCGAACTGGATCAGCATCGCGCCGATCGGCCCGAGCAGCACCAGCGCGAGCTGCGCCATCGGATGCCCGTCATCGTCGCCCCCGCCGCCGAAGAGCAGCAGGTAGGGCAGGTTCGAGATCGCCCCCGCCATCCCCGCCGCGATGGTCGAGAGCAGCATGTCCCGGTTCTTCACGTGCGCCAGCTCGTGCGCCAGCACGCCCTCCAGCTCCTCCGGCGGCACGTACTTGAGGATGCCGCTGGTGACGGCGACGACCGCGTGCTCCGGGTTGCGGCCCGTGGCGAATGCGTTGGGCTGCTCCTTGGGCGCGATCGCCACCTTGGGCATCGGGAGCCCAGCCCGCTGGCGCAGCCGGTTCACCATCGCGTACAGCTCGGGCGCGTCGTTGGGCCCGACCACCTTGGCGCCATACATCTTGAGCACCATGCGGTCGGAGAAGAAATACATGATGAAGTTGAACGCGCCGCCCAGGATGAACGCGAGCACGAGGCCCTGCGCCCCACCCAGCAACTGCCCGGCGATGAGAAACAGCCCCATGAGCCCGGCCATCAGCACGAAAGTCTTCACGTTATTCACGGTGCACTCCTCGGGTCCTCCCGGACCCAAAAACAAAAGCGAGACCTCGTCCGCTCACCCGTGGCACAATGCCTTGGCAGCTGGACGAAGGTCTCGCTCTGACGCAGGGAATGCGAGGCTCCCTGCTTCCTGCCGGACCGTGCCCGC